>JADGQP010000128.1 GCA_017881705.1 Christensenellaceae bacterium | reverse complement strand
CTTGGGACGGACGCGATTGTCAACGCGGCCAACCCTGGCCTTAAGGCGGGCGGCGGCGTGTGCGGAGCCATTTTCCGCGCCGCTGGCACTGCCCAGCTGCAAGCCGCGTGCGACCGTATCGGCGGCTGCGCCGTGGGCGACGCGGTGATTACACCGGGGTTTTTACTGCCAGCGCGCTACATCATCCATACGCCGGGGCCGGTGTGGCGCGGAGGAAACGAGGGGGAGGAAGCGCTGCTTTCCGCCTGCTACCGCCGGTCGCTGGAAGTCGCAGCCGAGCACGGGCTTGGGTCCATCGCTTTTCCGCTGATCTCCGCGGGCATTTACGGTTATCCACGGGATGCGGCGCTTCGGGTGGCTCAAAGCGCAATCGCCGCCTACCTGAAGCAAAACCCGGCCATGGATGTAACGCTGACGCTTTACCCGTGAGGTGAGGTAACCCGCGCAAACTGCCCGCCATCACCACCAGAAAGGATGAGTTAAAGAATGAGCAAAATTGACGTTGTGCGCAAAGCCATGCAGGACGCTCTGAAAGCGGGGGAAAAACCCCGCAAGGACGCGCTTTCGCTGCTGCTGTCGGCCCTGAAAGCCAAGTGGGTGGATAAACACGCCGACTTGACCGAGGAAGAAGAAAACGCGGTCGTTTACAAGGAGATTAAGGAAGCGCAGGAAACGCTGGATACCACGCCGGCCGACCGTACCGCGATCATCGAGGAAGCGAAACTGCGCATGCAGATTTGGGGCGAGTTTGCGCCCGAACGGATGGACGAGGACGGCGTGCGCAAGGCGGTTGCGGAAACGGCCAAGGAACTGGGCGGCGGCCTGACCGCCAAGGACAAGGGACGCCTGATGAAGGCGCTGATGCCCAAGCTGAAAGGCAAGGCGGACGGGCGGCTGGTAAACCAGGCGGTGGACGAGCTGCTGCGCTAAGATGTCGGGCTCAGGATTCCGGAATCCCCGGTTTATTTCGCACGGCCGAATCGTTTACCAAGCGGCTTAACGGGTTTGTCAGCGGCCTGCGGGCTCCGGATTTCGGAGCCCGATTTTGATTTTACCCGATAAATCCGGACGTGTCGCTTTCGTCCGTGGCGGGCGCGTTCGTAGCGTCCGGCGAGGAGGTGCCGTCTGGGCTGGTTGAGGCAGGCGCCTGTACCTCGTTATTGACAAAACTCAACAGCACGTCGCTGCTGCTGCGCGTGCAGGTGAGCGCGTAGGCATCCAGCTGACGCGTATAGGTACCGTTGTTGTTTTTAATCCCCGCCACCACGTCGGTCACGAGTTTGTAACGCTCGGTCGGGTCGGTATGCGCGTCCATCGCCATTAAAAAGGCGAAGCTGTGGTAGCCGGAAATGGCAAAATCGTTGTATACGGAATCGCCATAGACCATGTTGGCCTGCGCTGTGAGCTTGATATCGCAGGCTTTAATAATCCCTTGCGTATCCGTGACCACGTTCACGCTGAGCACGTCGCCGTAGAGATCATATTGGGTAGAAGAACCATCCTGCCCGTCCTTGCTTTGGGACAGCACCATGGGCATCAAGTGGCGGTTATCGTTCTTGTTTATAAAGGTGACGTTCGCTTTGTAATATTCCTGAAAAGTTGCGTAACTCTGCCCGGTTATCGCAAGCGCGCATGTGGGCAAACTAAGTGCCAGCGCAGCCAGCGCAGCCAGCCATCTTTTCATGAGGCACCTCCTGCCGGATACCGGCACGTTCAGAATAGCATGATCGCCGTCGGTTTTCAAGCGGAGCGGGGAAGGAAAACAGGCGCGTGAAGCGAACGCTTCCCATGAAGAACGAAAGGACGGGGTTGGGCGTGAACGGTTTTTTAGAGCAAACGCGCACACTGCGCGCCGAGGATGTGGACCTGAACGGGGAATGGCGTTTCGCCGAGATTTTTTTAGCCATGCAGGAAGCCGGCGGGGAACATTGCGATCAATTCGGTTTGGGCATCCGTGACCTGCGCGCTCAAAACCTCGCCTGGGTGGTCACCCGCGCGCGCGTAAAAATGGAGCGTCTGCCAAAGCTACTGGAAACGGTGACTGTGCGCACCTGGCCCAAGCCGCCCAAGCACGCCTTTTTTCCCCGGTATTATCAGTTTTTCGTCAGGGGTGTGCCCGTGGGAGCCGCCTCCATGCTGTATGCACAACTGGAATTGACTTCGCGCCGTATGGCTGCGCCATGGCTGGGCGGCAACGACGAGCTGACCTGCGACCTGGAACCGCCCCTGCCGCTGCCGGGCAACCTGCCCGCACTGGCTGCGCCCGCGGAAACGGTAACCCGCGAGGCGTGCTATTCGGATTTGGATATTAACGGGCACGTGAACAACGCCCGTTATCTGGATTGGTTTTGCGATTGCTTTCCCACAGGGCAATACCAAACCAACCGGCTGACCGACGTGACTATTCACTACGACCGCGAGATCCGCGCGGGGGAAACCGCGGAGCTTACGCTGCAAAAGGATGGCGCGCTTACCCTGCTGCGCGGCGCTTGCGCAGGAGCCAACTGCTTTGCGATGAGCGGTACTTGGGAAAAACGGTAGAACCAAGCCATTACGAAGCGTGCTGGAACCGGTTGGTGAAGTTGGCGGATGACCGGCGCCGGGATAGGTTCCGCGAGGTACGGAAAGACAGACAATGTGGGAGGGTAAGCATGGAGTTTCGAAAGGTATTTGACACGATCCCCGAACAATTCGACAAGTGGAGACCGCGATACTGTGACGAGGCCTTCGCGGATATCATCAGGCATTCGCGGCTGAACGAAGGAAAATCTGCTCTGGAAATCGGCCCCGGAACGGGACAGGCGACGGAGCCGATTTTGAAAACGGGCTGCGATTATCTGGCCGTTGAACTGGGAGAGCATCTGGCAGCGTTCACTTGTAAAAAATTTCATGCGTACAAGAATTTTCATCTTATCAACGCGGACTTTGAAACCTGCGATTTTGGAGAACGGAAATTCGATCTTATCTATTCTGCCGCGACCATCCAATGGATCCCCGAAGCGATTGGGTTTTCCAGAACGTTTGAGCTGCTTAAAAGCGGCGGCACTTTCGCCATGATGATGATTCGGAGCGATTATCGGTCGCCAAACGAAGCGCTCTACCAGCGTATCCAAAGGATATATGTGGAATTCTTCCATCCGGAAACGTCGTACACACAGAAACTGGAATATTCCAATGTGGTGAATTATGGCTTTACGGACTTTGAATGCCGAAAATATCAAAGCAAGAGAGTTTTTAACTCGGATGAGTATATAGCGTATATTGGGACCCATTGCGATCATATTGTGCTGCGGGAACCTTGTCGCTCGAAGTTCTTTTCAGGGATTCGGGAGGCAATTCTGGAGGCCGGAAACAGAATTGAAATTGAAGACACCATTGTTTTGTATCTAGCTCGAAAACCCTGATGCGCAGATAGCCGGAAACCTATGGAACACCGGTATACATTAAAAGAACGGAAGGAAACCCCGATGTGCATCCTGTACAGTTACATCGGGCGGTTCTCTCCGTTTTACGTCAGTAAATAGGCGCGGCCTGTGATGACCCTATACTTTTCCGCGGGACGAACGGCGTATCCGCGTTAAGCCAGTTCCTGCTCAATCAGCTTGGACAGGGCAAATACGTCCTTATCCATTTCGCGCTGATCTGGCCCTTCGATCATCACCCGCACCAAAGGCTCGGTACCGCTGGCGCGTACGACCAAACGGCCGCGATTTTCGTATTTCGCTTCCAGTTCCTTAATCTTCGCTATGATTTTCTCGTTCTGGTCAAAATCATATTTACGGCTGTCGGCCACGTTCGCGGCAAACTGGCTTTGCGGCATCATCTGCATCACGCCCGCCAGTTTGCTTAGCGGCGCCTGGCTTTCCACCATAGCGGTTATGACCTGCACGGCGGTGATCAGGCCGTCGCCGGTGGTATTATAATCCAGCATGATGACGTGGCCGCTCTGCTCGCCGCCGAGCACCCGCCCATCCGCCAGCATTTTTTCCAGCACGTAACGGTCGCCCACGCGGGTGACGTCCATGTGGATACCGTGCTTTTTCAT
>JADGQP010000127.1 GCA_017881705.1 Christensenellaceae bacterium | reverse complement strand
CTCGTAGAGCATGCGGGTCACGATTCCGAAAGTGAAAATGGTAATCGCCACGGTGCCCGCAAAAGTGCCCAGTTTGAAAATCAGCGCGCAGATCGAGGCGATCACCAGCGTCGGCAGGGTACGGACGATGTTGAGCAGCACGCGCAGCACCACCACCGTAAAACCGTTGTGGTTAATGTTAGCCGAGGCGAAAATGGCATACGGCAGCGCCAACAGCGAACCGATGACCGAGCCCATTACCGACATCTTGATCGTGTCCAGCAGCGGCGGCCACACCTTGGAAAAATAGCTCCAGTCGGGATTGAAAATCTTTTGGAGTATCACGGTAAACTGGTGCCCGCGGCGAATCAGGATGGCGATATCAAAACCCGTTATCGCCAGCGACCCCCATACCGCAGCCGTCAGCGCCAGCAAAATTAGCCATGTGCGGGAGCGTGGCTTTTGTACGGTACGTTCCCCCACCGTCATGGTAATCGGCTTAAAAATACGGTCGAAAAGCAGAGGCTTGACTGCCGTGGGGTTGGAAGCTCTGGCCATCAGTCGCTCTCCCCCTTCAGGTTCTGCTTCGCCTTCACGGCGGCGATCCGCTCCGCTTCCAACGCGGTCTGCTCGTCGGCGGCTTTGGGCACAGGCGCGCCGTTATAGATTGCGTCCAACACTTCCTGCGTAACATCCTTCACCGGCCCGTCGTACACAATCTCGCCGGAACGGATGCCCACGACACGGTCGGCAAAATCCAACGCCAAATCGACATGGTGGATGTTAATCAGGATGGTGATGTTCATTTCCTTGTTAATGCGTTTGAAATCGCACATAACCTGGTTGGCGGTTACGGGGTCCAGCGCCGCCACGGGTTCGTCCGCCAGGATAACGCTGGGGTTCTGGTTTAGCGTCCTGGCCAGCGCAACGCGCTGTTGCTGCCCGCCGGACAGCTGATCGCAGCGGGTATAGGCTTTGTCCAGAATGCCCACCTTATCCAGCGCAGCCAGAGCCGCCAGTTCCTGTTTGCTGGTAAAAATGCCAAAAAGCGCCCTGAAAAAACTCATGTCCGGCACCATCGAGGTCAGCACGTTTTTAACCACTGTGGAGCGCGTAACCAGATTGAAGGATTGGAAAATCATGCCGATATGACGGCGAAACCGACGAAGGGACTTGCCGCGAAGCGTCATCACATCCACGCCGTCCACGATCACCTTGCCGGCGGTTACGTCGATCATCCGGTTGATGGTGCGGATCAGGGTAGATTTACCCGCGCCGGAAAGACCGATAATCGCTACAAACTCACCCTGCTCAATTTTCAGGTTGACATCTTTCAAGCCCTGAACGCCGTTTGGGTAGGTTTTTCCGGCATGGATAAACTCGATCATAAAGAGCCTCTCAATTCAGAAAATGGACATTTCCACTATAACATTCCGCCATGAGAATGACAAGTACCGCTCCCAAAGCGAAGGGCGGTACGGTCTATACCGTACCGCCCCCGCGCGTAGTTTGTTCGGGTTATTCCACGGCGGCCAGCGCTTTGCGGGCGGCGTCGTAATCGGAATCCTTGGCGACCGCGTAGCCGGTATGGCTGTACACGGAGAAGATCGCTTTGCCCTCGTCGGTGCCGATGATGTTAATCAGAGCGGTCTGCATCGCTTTGATAAACTCGGGGTTGTACACCGCGGGGTTGGCCTTGGTGATGGATACGGTGTCGTTGTAGATGGGCGCGGTAACGCCGATGACGTTAAGCTCATTCCAAATGGAATCGCTGCGGCCCATGCCGGCCTTGCCGGTGGCATCCTGCTTGTCGGTGGCGATCTTCCAGGCGTCTTCATAGTCGCGGCGGCCGTCTGCATAGCACACAACGATGTCCACAGCCTCGGCGGCGGCTTCTGCGAAGGCATCGCCGTAACCGCTCAGGGTAACGACGTTAGCCAGATCGCTGAGCTTCTTGCCGTCGTAGTTTTCCATCAGCCACAGGGTGGGATAGATATATCCGGCGGAAGAGGAGGTTTTGAGCACAGCCCAGCTGGCTTTGTTAAGGTCGTCCCAGGTCAGTTTTTCACCGGCGTTGACCTTAGCGGCCAGTTCCTTGCCATAGGCGGAAGGCGTGGCATAGATGAGCGAACGGTAGAAGGTAACCTGGTCGTCGGTAGGCAGGGTCTTGTTCGCGTCGCCGTTCCAGGTGGCGGGGTCGGTGCTGTCGTTGCTCAGGCCCGCGCGGGTGGCGGTAAGGATAACGTCCACTTCGTCGCTGTACAGGGCGTAGGTGCCGCCGGGCAGCCAGCCGATATCGATGGTGCCGGCAGCCATGGCCTCGCCGGTGGCTTCGTAGGACGTGCCCACGGTGATGTCGATCTCGCCCACGTCATAACCCTGCTTGAGCAATTCGGCCTTCAGCAGATCCGGCAGGTTCTTGGTGCCGGTGATAATCACGTCGGCATCCTTGGAGGGAACGAACTCGAGGGTCAGCTTGTCCATTTTGACGGCTTCGGCCACCGCGGTTGTGCAGCCGACGACCATGACGACCGCCAGGAGCAACGCCAGAAACTTCTTCATGCTTTTTTCCTCCTCAAGATGTGGTTTTCCGGGATATCATAATTGTACAATAACAATATTAAGTTTCTTCTATCAAATTCGTTAAAAATGCATGATTGGCATTTCTTGTATCCGTTACAATTTAACACGGGTTTCACGTGCCGCGTGACCGAACTAACAATTCAATAATCCTGCCGTTCCGGCAACGAAATGATCGGCCGACCGTTTTCATTACGGCAGAAGCTGGCTGCACTTAATACAGGCATCCAACCTGCTTTCCACATAAGCCCGCAGCGCTTCAAACAGCGGCGCGTCCGCTTCCCCCAGGGAACCGCTCAACTCGTTTAACAGCGTTTGGCGCATCCAGGCCGTCTGAGCGGCGGTAAGCGAAAAATAAGGCTTCTCCGCGCAATCGTCGCAGCATAACCCGCCCGCCGCAATATCCAGCTGGGCGCCCCGGTCTGTGGGCAGGGATTTACCGCAGCGCGCGCAATGGTTCAGCCGCGGGCGATAGCCAATCTCGGCGGCAAACAACAGCAAAAAGGCGTTCGTCACCGCAAGCGGCGCGTCGTCCGTACCGTAAGCCAGGCGGTACAGGCCCTTGAGCAATAACGTGTACAGACCCTGGGCAGGTTGCTCCGGCTGGGCGGCGGCCTGCGCCAGGTTAAGCAGGTACGTGGCGCACGTGAGCCGGTAAGAGTCCAGCCGAAGAGGATAGAACGTGTCCGTCGGCGCGCAGGCGGTCAGCGTGAAACGGTCGCGGTTTTGAAATACGACGAACTCGCCGTGCACAAACATCTCGCTTCCGGTCAATAGCTGGCTTTTAGGCCGACGGCAACCGTGGCTTACAACGTCCACACGGCCGTGGTCGGGCGTCAGCAGGGTCAGCATCCTGTCCCGCTCGCGGTAGTTGGCGTAGCGCAGCACCACACCCTGCAAAGTCTCCGACGGCATAACCCCACCTGCGATTCTGGCGGCGCTTTCGCGCATGCCTTAGGTTGCTTTTATTATAACACGCCGGTGGCTTCCGGCATAGCGTCCATCGGCGCAAACCTGCCTTCACCCGAACGTTCGGCATTTTTTCAGGTGGCAACATTCGCATCTTTATGCTATACTGAGTATAGAATAGCTGCAAGGAGGAACTCCGCTTTGGACAGGACTCGCCGAAACGAGCGCATGGCCGCGCTGACGAAAATTGTAACTGCTTCCCCCAACCGCATCTTTACGCTTTCCTATTTCTGCAACCTTTTCGGAGCGGCAAAGTCCACCATGAGCGAGGATATCGACATTCTGCAGGACGTGCTCGCGCGCTTTGAATTAGGCAGGTTGGACACCGTTACCGGCGCGGCCGGCGGCGTGCGCTTTCGTCCGGGTATGGGCAAAACGGAGGCTCGCCGTATCATCACAGGCCTGTGCGAGGAGCTGGCGCACCCTTCCCGTCTGTTGCCCGGCGGGTTTTTATACCTCTCTGATATGTTAAGCACCCCATCCGTGGTGCGTTCCATGGGCGTAATTCTGGCCGAGCAATTTTATGAAGCCGCGCCTGATTTTGTGCTGACCATGGAAACCAAGGGCATCCCCGTTGCCCTGATGACTGCCGACGCGCTGGGCGTACCTCTGGTGATCGCCAGGCACAGCAGCAACGTCTACGAAGGTTCCGCCGTGAACATCAACTACGTTACCGGCTCGGCAGACCGCATTGAAACCATGAGCCTCAGCCGCCGCGCCGTGCATGCGGGCCAGCGCGCCCTGATCGTGGACGATTTTCTGAAGGGCGGCGGCACCGCGCGCGGCATGATCGACCTGATGGGCGAGTTTTCCGTGCAAGTGGCCGGTATGGCCTTCGTGATGGCGACAGCCGAACCGGCGCACAGACGCATCCACGGCGAAAAAACCCTGATGGTGATGGACGCGAAACCGGACGATCCCGCTTCGCTGGTTGTTCGTCCAGCCGACTGGCTAATCGGCGAAACATCCGACAAGTAACGAGGTGACGCTATGAAACGTGTTTTAAGCCTGATCCTTCCTGCCTCTGATAACGCCTACGTGTCAATGTCTCTGCTGGGTCGACCCTGCCGCGCCCACGTAGAGCAGGCCCTTTCGGATGCCGACGCGGCAGCCTCAGGCGGTTCCGTCGCCGATGCAGCGGCTTTGAAAGCAATGGTGGACAAAGACGTGACCACCGTGCTTTTTGCGCGGGAAGACGCGCCTTGCCTGAACGCCGAAACCTACCGCACGCTGCTATCGCAGGGTAGCTCTCGGCCGGCGGCTGTACTGATGCCCGACATGAAAACCCCGCTGGCAATGGCGTTACCGGCGGCCACGCTGATCGCCCTGCAGCTTAAGGGCGCTCTGTCCCTGCCAGCACTCGTCGGTCGGCTGGATGAGCGGGGCGAAGCCGTGAAGATCGTTCATGCGCAAAACCCGCAGGCATACGTCGCCGTGGCCGACGCGGCAAGCTTTGGCGAGGTGTACCGCTACCTTCGCGCCGAAACGGTCGGCAAGCACATCACCCACGGCGTAATCGTGCTGGATCCGGATCGTACAGTAATCGAGTCGGACGTGCGCATCGGCGCGGGCACTGTGATTTATAGCGGGAACACCCTGCAGGGCGCAACCGTCGTAGGCTCGGGCTGTACGTTATACCCCAACAACCGCCTGGACAGCGCGGTTCTGGGCGACGGCGTAACGGTGGAAAACAGCGTACTACTGCATTGCAGCGTCGGCGCGCACACCACGGTTGGCCCGTTCGCCTATTTGCGGCCGGACACGGCCATCGGCGAGGGCTGCCGCATCGGTGATTATGTGGAGATTAAAAACAGCACCATCGGCGACCGCACCAAGGTAAGCCACCTCACTTACGTGGGCGACAGCGACCTGGGCAAGCATATCAACCTGGGCTGCGGCGTGGTGTTCGTAAATTACGACGGTAAAAACAAGTACCGTACTGCCGTGGAGGACGAGGCGTTTATCGGCTGCAACTGCAACCTCGTCGCCCCCGTGCACGTAGGAAAAAACGCCTATATCGCCGCCGGCAGCACCGTAGATGCCGATGTGCCCGAAAACGCGCTGTTCGTGGCCCGTTCCCGCGGCGTTGTGAAGGAAGATTGGGTAAAACGCCGCAAGGAGCAGGGAAAACTATAAACCGCGTCGAATGGACTTTTCCGGCCTGAAAGCCAGGCATTCAAGCGAGGGTGGGCGTCCATCCTCGCCTTGCGTCGTGTTATACGAATTCAAAATATGGACGCATCGGTCTTGCAGTTATTTTGCACTATGGCTTTGTCGCGAAATCTCGACGTAACCCCTCTACGCCTTCGATTCCTCTCCGCGCCCTAGTGCAAAATCCCACGCAATCCCTTCTGTATTCATAATTTGAATTCGTATAACGGCGCGTTAGGGAGGCACCATGTTTTTAATCGTTGGGCTGGGTAACCCCGGGGAGCAGTACGCGCATACGCGGCATAACGCGGGCTTCGACGTGATTGCGCTTCTTTCCCAAAAACTGAAAATCCCGATCACTCAAAAAAAGCGCGGCGCGCTCGTCGGCGAGGGAATGTTTGGCGGCGAAAAGGTTGCGCTGTGTATGCCGCAAACCTACATGAACCTCAGCGGTGATGCCGTACGCCAGCTGCTTAGCTGGTATAAGCTGCCTCTTGATCGGCTGCTTGTGATTTACGACGATATCGACCTTGCGCCGGGCTGGCTGCGCATCCGCAAAGACGGCAGCGCTGGCACGCACAACGGTATGCGCAGCGTTGTGGAATGCGTTGGCACGGAAAGTTTCGCGCGCATCCGCGTAGGCGTGGGCCCTTGCCCGCCCGAATACGAGCTGGTGGACTGGGTGCTTTCTCACTTTAACACGCCGGAGGAACGCCAGCTGATGTTCGGCGCCTATCAGCTTGCGGCGGATGCCGCCGTGGAATGGATGCAGGCGGGCGTAAGCTCCGCCATGAACAAGTACAACACCAAAAAGCCTAAGCCGCCCAAGCCCCCGAAAACGCAGACGACTGGCGGGGAAACCGGCGCGCCCGCGCAACCCACAGGAGCGACCGAATGAACGAAGGTCTTTTTTCCGCTTATACCGCGCTGCCGCAATGGAAGGAACTGCCTGATCGGCTGAAAAATGAAAAGTGCGTTGCCGTGTCCGGCCTCAGCGAGGGCGAGCGGCCCTTTTTTGCCGCCGCGCTCGCGCACCGCACCGGCCGCCCCGTGCTACTGGTTTCCCCTACAGAACTAACCGCCCAGAAACAGGCGCAGGATATCGCCAGGCTTATGGGCGGCGGCGCCGCCATGCTCCCCACGCGGGATGTGCAGTTCAGCCGCGCCGCTGCCAGCCAGGAAAGCACCTGGCAGCGGCTTGGCGTGCTGGAGGAGGCCGCGCACGGCCGCCTGCGTGTGCTTTGCGTTTCCGCCGAAAGCGCGCTGGATCGCTGCTGCCCCGCACAGCGTTTCCGCGAGGCCTGTGTAAACCTTAGCGAGGGCGCGTCGCTCTCCCCCGTGACGCTCATCGACCGGTTGGTTCAAAGCGGGTACGAGCGCGTACCGATGGTAGAAGGCAAAGGTCAGTGCGCTATACGCGGCGACATTTTGGACGTGTTTCCCCCCAACGAAACCGACGCTCTGCGCATCGAGTTTTTCGGCGACGAGGTGGATACCATCCGCCGGTTCGATTGCATCAGCCAGCGCAGCATCATACGTATCAAAACCGCGCGGCTTG
>JADGQP010000126.1 GCA_017881705.1 Christensenellaceae bacterium | reverse complement strand
CCAGCACGCCCGCGCCTTCGCCCATTACGAAGCCGGAGCGCCGCCTGTCAAACGGCAGGCTGGCCAGCAGCGCATCGTGTTGCGTGGAAAGCGCCATACAGTTGGTAAAGCCGCCGACCGCCAGGGGGCAGATGGCCGCCTCAGTACCGCCCGCGATAATCGCGTCGGCATACCCGCCCTTAATGGCGTGGAATGCCTCGCCGATCGCGTGCGTGGAAGTGGCGCAGGCCGTCATCACCGGAAGGGCGGGGCCCTGCGCGTCATATGCGATGGCTACCTGACCGGTCGCCATGTTGGCGATCATCATCGGGATAAAATGCGGGGATACGCGCTCCGGCCCGCGCTCGATGCTCTTTCGGGTTTCGTTGATCAGCGTCTGCATCCCGCCGATCCCGGAGCCGATATACACGCCCAGGCGTTCCGCGTCAATGTTTTCGCCGGACATCAGCCCGCTTTGTTCCATAGCCTGTTTGGCCGCCGCCAGCGCGTACTGCGTAAATGGATCCAGCTTACGCACAGCGGCGGCTTCCATGCCGTGGTGTGTGGGGTCAAACCCCTTCAACTCGGCCGCTACGCGTACCTTCATGCCCCCGGCGTCGAAGCTGGCGATCGGCCCTATGCCGCATACGCCGCCTATCAACGCTTCCCAGAATTCCGACACATTTTGCCCGATGGGCGTGATAACGCCCATACCCGTGATGACCACACGGTTCATGAAACCATCCTCTCTGCATGGGGAACCGATAATTGCGTATAAATGTGGATTGTCGCGTAAAATGAACGACAGCCTATTATATCATATTTACGTCACATGCGCAGGCCGCCGTCCACGCAAATCACCTGGCCGGTGATGTAGGCGGCGCCGTCCGAGCAGAGAAAAGCGACGGCTTTGGCGACGTCCTCGGGTTCGCCCAAACGCTTCAGGGGAATCAGCTGCTGCGCGGTTTCCAGAATCTGCGCGTTCATCGCGGCGGTCATATCCGTATGGATAAAGCCCGGCGCGACGGCGTTGCAGGTAATGCCGCGCGAGCCCAGCTCCTTGGCGACGGATTTCGTCAGGCCGACCATGCCGGCCTTGGCGGCGGAATAGTTTGCCTGCCCGGGGTTGCCCATCAGCCCCGCGTCGGAGGTGATGTTCACAATCCGTCCCGCGCGCTTGCGCAGAAAACCCGCGCTGGTATGGCGGATCAGGTTAAAAGCGCCTTTGAGGTTTACGGACACGACTTCGTCAAACTCGTTTTCGCTCATGCGCATTACCAGATTGTCCCGCGTGATGCCCGCGTTATTAACCAGGATATCCACACCGCCGAAATCGTCCGTAACGTCCTTTACCAGCTGCTGCGTAGCGGTAAAATCCGCCACGTCGCAGCGATAAGCCTTCGCCGTTACGCCGAGCTCCGCAAGAAGGGTCAGCGTTTCCTTCGCTTTCTCCTCGTTGCCCGCGTATACAAAAGCGACCGACGCGCCGTTTCGGCCCAGTTCCAAACATATGGCGCGCCCGATGCCACGGCTTCCGCCAGTCACCAGCGCCGTTTTCCCTTTCAGCATGGGGCACCCTCCTTATATAAAGCTACCGTGTCCCGCAGCGTATCGGCGTCTTCCACGTGCGCCACGCGCGCCACGCCGCCGATTTTGTCGATCAGCCCGCTTAACGTGCGCCCCGCGCCTACCTCGATAAAATCCGTAAACCCGTCCGTCTGCATGGCGCGAATGAGCTTCGTCCAGCGCACGGGGCTTTCTACCTGCCGCCCCAGCCAATCCGCCGCAACGTCGGCGTTATATGGCTCGCAGGTCGCGTCGGCGTACAGGGGCAAGGCGGGTTGGGAGAAACGCAAATTTTGCGCATAAGCGTGTAAGCCCACCGCCGCTTCGCGCATGTAGGGGCTATGGAAGCCGCCGCCCACCGCAAGCGGTACCGCCCGCCCGCCCGCGGCCTTCACGGCCTCCAGAAAAGCGGGTATGCTTTGCGTAAGCATGGCGCATACTACCTGCCCTGGGCAGTTAAAGTTCACCGCGTACGCGCCGCTCGCCGCGCAGAGGGCTTCCACAGCCTCGTCCGTCAGCTTGAGCACGGCGACCATGCCGCTTTCGTACCGCTCGGCGCAGCGCTGCATCAGCCGCGCGCGCTCCAACACCAGCCTGAAAGCCTCGCCAAACGGGAGCATCCCGCTAAACGGCAGCGCGGCAATCTCCCCCAGGGAAAACCCCGCGAGCCCCTCCGGCGCTACGCCCGCTTCCGCAAGCGCCGCGGCGCAGGCCGCGTCCACCGCCATCAGGCAGGGCTGGGTGTTTTCCGTACGGGCCAGCTCCTCCTTCGTGCCGGAAAAGCACTGGGCAAGCGTGCCGGGCCGCAGGCTTTCCGCCTCGTCCAAAATCCGCCTGGCCGCAGGCGAGGTGTCATACAGGCTTTGGCCCATGCCCGCGTACTGTGCACCCTGCCCCGCGAAAACGAACGCTATTTTACCCATCGGCACGCCCCCTTCAGCAGGGGTTCCGCCTGCGCAAACATCTCCTCAATAATGGTTTGCGCGGGGCGCACGGAATGCACCATCGCGGCGGCCTGTCCGGCCAAAAAGCAGCCTTCCTCCACGTCGCCGCAAACCGCCGCTTTTCGCAACGCGCCCACACCCAACGCTTCCAGCTCCTCGCCGGAAACAGCAGGGTCGTATTCTTTTTCCAGGTAGCGGCGCGTAAACGGCGTGCGCAGACTCCGTACGGCATGGCCCAGGCGTTTGCCGGTCACAACCGTGTCGATATCTTTTGCCGCGATGATTCTTTGTTTGTAATTATCATGGATGGCGCACTCCTGCGCGCACAGGAAAACGGTGCCGCATTGCACGCCCACCGCGCCCAACATCAACGCCGCCGCCACACCGCGGCCGTCGGCAATGCCGCCCGCCGCGATAACGGGGATTTTAACCGCGTCCACTACCTGCGGTACCAGCGTAATCGTGGATAAATCGCCCACGTGCCCGCCGCTTTCGCCGCCTTCAGCGATTACCGCAAATGCGCCCATGCGCTCCACCAGCCTCGCCATGGCTGTGGAAGGCACCACGGGAATCACCTTAATGCCCGCGGCTACCCAGTCTTTCATGTACGGCCCGGGCAACCCCGCGCCGGTGGTGACCACAGCGGGTTTCTCCTCGGTGCACACACGCGCGACTTCTAAAACGTGCGGCGACATCAACATCACGTTTACGCCGAAAGGCCGGTCGGTAAGCGTGCGGCATTTGCGAATCTGCGTGCGCAGATACTCCTCATCGGCGTTCATGGCGGAGATCACGCCCAGTCCGCCGGCGTTGGATACCGCCGCGGCGAGGTTTGCCTCGCTGACCCAGGCCATGCCGCCCTGCAAAATCGGGTAGCGCAGGCCAAGTGCCTGTGAAAGAACGGACGCAATCATTTCTTTTGCGCGTCCACGTACGCGACTACATCCTGTATGGTTTTCAGCGCCGGGCTGATCTCAATCGCCACGTGCAGCTCATCTTCCAGGTTCATCACCAGTTCCGCCACGTCCAGGCTGTCCAGCCCGAGATCGGCAAAGGTCATTTCCGGTTTGATGGCATTCACGTCCAGATCCTTGGTTTCCGAAAGCAGTTTGGCAATGGTTTCAAAAGTGTTCATGGTTTGTTCCTCCAAATTTTAGTATTGCAGCACCGCTGCCCCTGTGGTCAGTCCCGCGCCGAACGCGCTGAGTACAAGGGTCTGCCCTTTTTTTAACCGCCCGTCGCCTTCCATTTCGGAAAGCAGCACGGGGATGCACGCGGAGGAAGTATTGCCGTGCGTGGTGATGTTGACGGGGAACTTCTCCGCAAGCTGCTTCAGGCGCGAGCGCACGGCGTCCAGAATCCGGCGGTTAGCCTGGTGAAGCACAAAATAATCCACCGCGTCGGCGGTAATCCCGCAATCGTCCATTACGGCCTCGATATCGCGCTGCGAGCGGGACACGGCGAATTTAAAAATCTCCTGCCCGTTCATTTTCAGCGGCTGCTCTTTGGGAATATGGTCGTCAAACGGGCAGTTGCCTCCGGCGGGCCAGCCATACAGCGACGCGGCGTCGCCCTCCGCCGTAAGGCGGACGGTCTTGAGCCCGTCGCCGTTTTCGCACAGCGCCGCGCCCGCCCCGTCGCCAAACAGCACACAGGTTCCGCGGTCCTTCCAATCCGTAAGGCGCGAAAGCTGCTCCGCGCAAACGACCAGCACGCGTTTCACCCGGCTGCTTTCCAGCATTGCCCTCGCAACGTCCAGCGCATATAAAAAGCCCGTACAGCCGGCGTTCACATCCAGGCAGGGGCAGGCGGCGGCCAGCCTTTGCTGGATCAGGCAGGCGGTGGAAGGAAAGGACATTTCCCCGCGGGTGGTGGAGCAAAGAATATAATCCAGATCCTTCGGCGCCAGGTTCGCGCGTTCCAGCGCCATTTTCGCCGCCTGAGCGCCCAGCAGGCTCAGCGTTTCCCCACCGGTCATGATCCGGCGGCTCTGTATGCCCGTATGGGTTTGTATCCATTCGTCCGAAGTATCTAAAAAGCGGGTCAGTTCCTCATTGGTCACGCTGCGTTTGGGCAGCGCGTGCCCGAAAGCTCTGATTTTCATTCGTTCACACTCTTTCCGCCTCGGCATCCTCCGGCGGGTTATGATTTTCATCCCTGTTTTCCATGTCGTCTAAAGCGGATTTAAAAAAGGCGCTTAGCGATTGCATTCCGCGCAGCATGCCTTCCCGCTCCTCGGCGGAGAGCAGCTTTTCGATGCTGCGCACCATCTGCTCGTGAAAATATCGGTGCGCCGCGTTGATTTTTCTGCCCAGGCGGGTCAGGGTGACGATCACGCTTCGTTTATCGGAGGTGGATTTGGTTTTTTGCACATAACCCTTGTGCGCCAGCTTATTCACGGCCACGGTCACAGTAGGCGGCGTAAGTTCCATGCGCTGTGCCAGTTCGCACAAAAGCACGCCCCGATCTTTATTTTCGCCGATTGCCTCCAGCAGATGAAACTCGCCTATGGACACCTCCATGCCGCTGACCGAGTGGAGCATACCCTCCTCCAGCTTGCCGACGTCCCGATAGGTGCTCACCAGCAGCCGGTTCAGTTCCTGGCTGAATTCATCCATAGGTACCCGCTCCCGTACATCTTATTTGTTAGACAAACTAATTATATTTGCTTTTATGTTTTTGTCAACACGACGATTCGGTCGCACGTTTTGCCATAACGTTCATCCCCCTCCGATAGGCTGACAAAACTCAGCCATTGCGGGTTATCAAAATGCCGTTCCCCCTTCGCCCGAAAGTTCCGTGCTGCAACCGCCGCGCCCCTCTTGCGCGCGCGAAGCAGGAATGGTATGATTTCATCGGTTGAAACGCAGAGGAAAGGGAAACGTATGAGCGACCCGTTTTTGCCCATCGAATGCCTGGGTATCATCGCGTTTGCGGTGTCCGGCGCGATGATCGCCATCCGCAAAGGGATGGATCTGTTCGGCGTGAATATTCTTGGCCTGGCGACCGCCGTGGGCGGCGGCTGCCTGCGCGATATCGTGCTGGGTATTTTGCCCCCGCAGATGCTGCGCGACCCCACCTTTGCGCTCATCGCCATCGCCACCAGTACGCTGCTTTTTGCTGTGCTCTATTTTTACCGGCGCAAGCCTTCGGAAAAAACGAAGCGTCTGTACAAGCTCGCCTTATTGTACACCGACGCGATCGGCCTGGGTGTGTTCACCGTAAGCGGCGTGGAAACCGCCTTACGCACCTTTCCGAACGCATCGCTGTTCACTCTGTTATTTGTCGCCCTGCTCACCGGCACGGGCGGCGGCATTCTGCGCGATATCATGGCCGGAGAGACGCCAAACGTGCTGGTAAAGCACATTTACGCAGTCGCGGCGCTGATTGGCGCGTGCGTGTACCTGCTGGCCAAGGATTTTTTGCCTCCCATCCCCGCCACGCTGGTTTCCACAACCGTCACGGTGACCATCCGTGGGCTGGCTTCGCACTACCGGTGGAATTTCCCGCGCATTCGCGGCGCGTCCCCACAGAAATGAAAACCCAATATCCTGACGATTGGAGCTGACCGGTTTTGACCATCCACCTGATGACCTTGGACGATTACGATGAAGTTTTCGCGCTTTGGAAGAACACACCCGGCATGGGCATGAACGATACGGACGATTCCCGCGAAGGGGTAGGCCGTTATCTGGCGCGCAACCCCTCCACGTGCTTCGTGGCCACAGAAAACAACCGCGTTATAGGCGCGATACTGGGTGGGCACGATGGGCGGCGCGCGTATATTTACCATACGGCGGTATCGCAGGCCCTCCGCGGACAGGGTATCGGCCATAAACTGGTACAAAGCGTTACGGATGCGCTTGAGCGCGAAGGCATGCACAAGGCAGCGCTATTGGCTTTCCGCTGTAACGAGGGCGGCAACGCATTTTGGGAACGTCAGGGGTTTACGGAACGCACGGATGTGTGCTACCGCAACCGCGCGCTGGACGAGCTGGGGAAACAAGGGTTTCCCTGCGGATGCTGATTGCGGCGCGGCCATAAACGCAGTAAGCGCAAGGCTTTACCGGACAATAAACTAAAGACCCGAACGTTTGTTACGTCCGGGCTTGAGTTTGTCAAGGAAGTCTGCTTTCAGGAGGTATCGGAGGGCCGCAGCCCTCTGATGGTCGTTCGTATCGACCGGCTCTGCCGGTCGGGCGGGGAGTTTGCGGCTTCGCCGCAAACATTACCCGAACTTCAAAAAAGTGGCGAAGCCCACTTTTTTGACAGCCTAAAGGCCCGAACGTTCGTCACGTTCGGGCCTGTTTGGTATGTGCAGCTATTAGCCTTGCGCTCCGTCGTTGTCGTGAGGCTTATCCTCATCGTGCTTTTCGGCCTTTTTCGTTACGTTATCCACAACGTTTTTCACGTTGTCCGCCGCGTCTTTTACAATGTGCTCAAAATCCTTGGCGAAACCCATGGCATTCTTTTCCATGGAGAAGCGATAACCCAGCACCAGCGCCACGATCACGCCGATGATCACCAGCCACGGCGCACACAGCAGGGCGATGATGCTGAAGAGGATCGACAGGTTGATGATGGTGGCGTCGCCCTTGGTAATCAGGATGCGCGTGCAGTATAGAAAGCTGAACAACCCCGTTTTGCCGCTCTTGTTTTCGTTGTTTTCCATAAATTCTTTCCTCCTCAATAATTGTTTCAGTAGATTTCGAGCGGCTCAGCGTTTTTCCGTAACGCTGTCCACCGCGCGTTTCACGTTGCCGGCGGCGTTGCGCACCACGTCGTCGAAGTCCTTCTCAAAGCCTGCGCCGTTTGGGACGACCGCGAACCGGTAACCCATCGTCAGCGCGGCCAGGAAGCCCAGTATCACCAGCCACGGCGCGCTCAGCAGCGCAATCACGCTGAAAAGCAGGGACAGGTTCACCACCGTTTCTCCGTTTTTACTGGCTCTGAACCGTGTACGGTACAGAACGCTGAAGAAACCACCTTTACAGCGCTGCGTGCGTTCCATGCTTTCCATTCCTCCTTATGCTCGTTGCTCTTTCCTCGGGTACGAACATAGCTTACCATACTTTTTCCCCCGATACTTGAGAAGCGCTTTACGGTTTCATGAGAATTATATGAGAAATAGCTGGGGATTGTTTAAAGAAAATAGAGTGCGTACAAAAAACCCCGCGCAGTTCGCGCGGAGTTCCGGTTTATATGGAGGAAGGATTCGCATGGGCGCGGCAGGCCGAACAAGGCGATCAAGCCGCCGTCGGCTTTTCCCTGCGGACGCTTAATCGGATTCCAAAAAACACCAGCGCAGCGCCAACCGCAATATTCAGCACCTGCGTCGCCGCTTCGGGTATGCGGCCTGACAACGCGCCGCCTGCCGCGGCGACGGCTGTGAGGAACAGGGCCGTAGACGATACGCAACCTATAGCGAAAAAGAACAACTGCCTGCGGATCCAGTGGTTCTCCACGCCCTTGGCGGTAAACATACCGCCCCAGAACAGGATGGTAAGTGGGTTGGACAGCGTAAGCACCAGGCCCTTCACAAACTGGTTGGCGTCCGGTGAAACCGAAAACAACCGTATACCGGGTAAAAATATGCAGCCCAGCGCGCCAAGCACGGCATCCAGCCCAAACAGCACCAGCACCGCCCCGCCCAGCAGCTTCACGGCCTTTTTCACCTTTGGCCTGCCCATGACCGCGCCAACACCCAACGACGCCATCAGAATATAAAACGCGTCCGTCAGCGTAACCGCGGCGACCATCGGCAGCGTGGGTAAAAAGCCCAACGTGCCCGCGGTACTCAGCACCAACAGGCAAACGGGGCCGACCGCCAGCTGTAAAAGCATGCCAAACGCCAGACCTTTCCACACAAGCGCCAGGCTTTTCATGGTTTCCCTCCCATTCTGATTAAAGAAAAGGAAAGGCCGTCCGGCGTTAGCGCCGGACGGCCCGAGGATCGGCAAAGTTAACCGAAATCAGGCTTTGGGGCCAGCGTCGACTACTTTCTGATCCATATTCTTATACTTGGTGAAGTTCTTCTGGAACATACCGGCCAGCTTCCGGGCGGTTTCCTCGTAGGCAGCCTTGTCCGCCCAGAACCCCTTGGGGTTGAGCACTTCGGCAGGCACGCCCGGGCAGGTCGTGGGAACCAATACGTTGAAAATCGGATCCATTACGAACTCGCCCTTTTCCAGCTCGCCATTGAGGGCGGCGGTCACCATCGCGCGGGTAAGCGGCAGTTTCATGCGATTGCCGCCCTTGCCGTAGCTGCCGCCAGCCCAGCCGGTGTTTACCAGGTAGACGTTCGCGCCGCTCTTGTCGATACGATCGCCCAGGAGTTCGGCGTACCGACTGGCGGGCAGCGGGAAGAACGGGGCGCCAAAGCAGGTGGAGAAGGTCGCCTGAGGCTCGGTCACGCCGCGCTCGGTGCCCGCCAGCTTGGCAGTGTAGCCGCTGACAAAGTGGTACATGGCGGCTTCGCGGCTGAGCTTGCTCACGGGCGGCAGAACGCCAAACGCGTCCGCGGTAAGGAAGATGATGGTCTTGGGCACGCCGGCTTTACCGGAAAGCTCCACGTTGTTAATGTGGGTTACGGGGTAGCCCACGCGGGTGTTTTCGGTAATGCTTTCATCGTCAAAGTCAAAATCGCGGGTTTCGTCGTCCATCACCACGTTCTCCACTAAGGCGCCAAAGCGGATGGCGTTGTAGATATCCGGCTCATTCACCTTGGAGAGGTTAATGCACTTGGCATAGCAGCCGCCTTCGATGTTGAAAATGCCGTCGTCGCACCAGGCGTGCTCGTCGTCTCCGATGAGCTTGCGGTTGGGGTCGGCGGAAAGAGTGGTTTTGCCGGTGCCGGAAAGGCCGAAGAACACGGCGCTGTCGCCAGCGTCGCCGACGTTTGCGGAGCAGTGCATGGACAGCACACCCTGCTTGGGCAGAATGTAGTTCATGATGCTGAAAATGCCCTTTTTGATTTCGCCCGCGTACTGGCTGCCGGCCACGACGATCATTCTCTTTTCAAAGCTGATGATAATGGCCGCCTCGCTGTGCACGCCGTCGATTTCGGGGATGCACTTGAAGCCGGGGGCCGCCACAACGGTGAAGCCGGGCTTGAAATCATCCAGATCGCCCGCCTCGGGACGGCGGAGCATCTGGTGGATAAACAGGTTCTCGCTGGCCAGCTCATTCACCACGCGGATGGGCACGCTATATTTGGCAGCGGCACCCGCGAAGCCATCGAACACAAACACATCGCGCTTTTGCAGGTAAGCGCAGACTTTAGCGTAAATATTATTGAACTTATCCACGCTGATCGGAATGTTAATATCGCCCCAAGCGATTTCATCGTGCACGGAAGGCTCGTCGACCACATAGCGATCCTTGGGGGAACGGCCGGTGTATTTGCCGGTGTTCACAACCAGAGCGCCGGTTTTGCTCAGCTTGCCCTCGCCCATCGCAAGCGCGTACTCCACCAGCGCGGCAGGGGTAAGGTTACGATGCACGGCTTTGGCTTCGATAATTCCCAGGTAAGAAAGATCCAGACTCATTGCGGTATCCTCCTTGGAAAAAATAATAGAGAAGCGACGGAGTGTACGAACAGCTCGTGCCGTTTGGAAGGTACTTTTCGGACGAAATGGCACAACTTCGCCCTAATTCAAATAATTCGTTGAATGCTTCATAAATCCTTCTTGCATTTAAAATTGTTTTTAATTTCACAAAAGGAATCTTTCAAAGGCAGATAATACAAGGCGTTTTGCGCAGAGCCAGTTGAATAAAACGGCGCAGTTGCGCCGTTTTCCCTTATTGTCCGCCGTTTGTCCGGCACCTAATGCGACGTCGGCGGCGGTTCAGTCCGTTTGGAAATTGTTGCAAGTTTGAATAGTCCATCCTTCGTAATTTGGCAATCTGCCCAATTCGTGCGAAGCGTCAGCTCAGCGCGTTAGCAAGCGTAATCCACGTTTCCACGTCCAGCGCCTCCGCGCGCACCGTGGGCGTCAGACCCAGTTTCTCCACGGTGGCGCGCGCGGCGTCCGGCGTAAAGCCATCCGTACCTTTTAACGCGTTGAGCAGCGTTTTGCGCCGCTGGTTGAATCCCGCGCGGATCATCCGCCATAAAAGCGCCTCGTTTCGCACAGGCAGCAGTGGCTCTCCGCGAAACGTAAGGCTTACGAAGGCGCTATCCACCTTAGGCGGAGGGGTGAACGTGGCGGCGGGCACCAGCGCAATCAACTCCGGCTCGCAGTAATATCGGCAGCGTACGCTGCTTAGCCCGTAGGCTGAATCGCCCGGTTTGGCCAGTAGCTTGTCCGCCACTTCCTTTTGCACCATCACGGCCATTTTCTTCACCGGCAGGCCGCTGCCCAGAAACAGCTCCATAATCGGGGTTGTAATATTGTAGGGAATGTTGGCGACCACCATCCACCCTTCGCCAAGCGACGCGGAGATCGCCCGCAGATCCATGCGGCGGATGTCGCCCCGCAGAATCTCCACATTGCTAAAGCCCTGCGTGGCCAGCCGCAAAAAGGGCAGCACCGCATCGTCCACCTCCACGGCCACCACGCGCTGCGCGGCCTCGCACAGGCAAACCGTTAACGTCCCGGTTCCCGAGCCGATCTCCAGCACGCGGTCGTCTTTGGTGACGCCGGCCTTTTGCACAAGCTCGCGCAGCAGAGAAGTGTCGTAAATAAAATGCTGTCCCAGATCGTGCTTATAATGAATGCCGCCTGTCCGCTGTTTCGTCGCGTCCGTCCTGGTCACAGCCGGTTCCCCCGTTCGCATCGTTTTGGTTTCCCCGTCACGGCCGGTAGTCGGCATCGTCAATCTGCACGGTGTCCCGCCCAAAGGTATGGATTAACGTCTGCTCGTTTTCCTCGCGCAGGTCGTTCACGCGCTTCGTTTGGGCGTCGCCTTCCAGCACCGCCTCAAACCGCAGCGGCACGCCTGCCGTTTCCGTAAGCGCATTGCTTATCATCTCCCGGCGTTTGGCCTCGTTGAGCCTGCCCAGTGAAAATTCCTTGCGTTCAAACGCGACCTGCACACGGTATACCCCGTTCTGTTCGCCGATGAAGCGTTCTTTCTTTAAAAGCCCGTACAGCGGCGGTTCGGTTTTGGCCAGCAGCAGCAGTGCGCGTTCCCACACGCTGTTCTCGTCCGCGGGCTCCGCCTTGGCCGCCTGCGAGGCGGGCGCATCCGCAGGTTTTTCACGCGCGGGTTCGCTTTTCGCTTTCTGCCGCGGTTCCTTTTCGGCGGTTTCGGGCACTGCGGTTACGAATTGCCCCTTTTGCAGCTTGTCGGTCAGCTCGCCGATCTTCTTTTCCAGTTCCGCAACGCGTTCCCGGAGCGCCTCTGTATCCTCGCCCATGTTTTTCTCGCAGGCGCGCAGCACGGCTACCTCCAGCCCGACCCTCGGCGAGGACGCGTAGCGCAGCTCGCTTTCGGCATTCATCAGCGTTTCGGTCATGCGCAGCAGCCGCTCCTGTGTAAAGGCTTTGGCCTGCTCGCGGTAGCGTTTCTCATCCTCGCCGGTTATTTCCAGCAGCGCTGCGGCGTTCTCCCCCACCGTTTTCACGGTTAAAAGCGCGCGCATATGGCGGGACATCTCCCGTAAAAACGCCTGCGGTTCGCGGCCGGAGCGCATCAGCACGTCGATTTTTTCCATGATGCCGGCGGCATCGCCCGCCGCCATGCGCTCGGCGAAAGAAAACAGAAAATCCTTGTCGCTGGCGCCCAGCACATCCCGTACGGTGTCTGCGGTAAGCATTCCGTCCACGGCGGCGGAAACGCACATATCCAGAATGCTGAACGCATCGCGCATCGCGCCTTCCGCCGCACGCGCCACCATCTGCAGCGCCTCGGGCTGCGCGCTCAGGCCCTGTTGTGCAAGCGCTTCCTCCATCCGACCAATCAGCAGCGGCATGGGAATACGCCCAAAATCGAAGCGCTGCACGCGGCTTAAAATAGTGGCGGGAATTCGCTGCGGCTCGGTGGTGGCCAGAATGAAAATCACATGCGCAGGTGGTTCCTCCAGAGTCTTGAGCAGCGCGTTGAACGCCGCCTGGGAAAGCATATGCACTTCATCAATAATGTAAACTTTGT
The DNA here is from genome assembly GCA_017881705.1 of Christensenellaceae bacterium. GTDB lineage: Bacteria > Bacillota > Clostridia > Christensenellales > Aristaeellaceae > CAXXOK01. Next base: position 9,502 of record JADGQP010000126.1, on the reverse strand, counting down.
ATTTCCCCACCTGCGCGGGGTAACGCACCTGTTCGAGCAGCTCGCGCACGTTATCCACACTGTTGTTGCTGGCCGCGTCGAGTTCCAGCACGTCCAGCGTGTTTTCACTCAGGATGGCTTTGCAGGGCTCGCACTCGCCGCAGGGGTCGCCGTGATCGGGGTGAAGGCAATTCACCGCGCGGCTCATAATCTTGGCGATTGACGTTTTCCCCGTGCCCCGGCAGCCGCAAAACAGGTAAGCGTGCGCGATACGGCCCGTTTCCACTTGCCTGCGAAGCGTACGCACAACCGCTTCCTGCCCCACGACCTGGGTAAATTTAAGCGGCCGCCAATGCCTGTACAGTGCTTGATATGCCATGGTTCCCTCCGTGCGCCCCGAAAGCGGGGTCGTTCCAATAGGTAAATTGTACACCATCCCGGCATTTTTCGCCATAGTGGAAAGAGAAGCCTTCACGTACTTTGCGCCCTATTGGACAAAGCGGCTGCAACGCGGTATAATTCCATGTTGACGACAATAGTTCGGGAGGTGTCGGTTTGAGCAAAACGCTCATGCGGTTTGGCTCGGCGTTGGCTGCGGCGGCCGTGGCGATGGCTGGATTGGGCGGGTTTTCGTCGTCGGCGCTAGCCGAGAATGTGCAGCCCACCGACGCGCCTTCCACATATGTGGCGCCTAAGATCTCTTCCGATGCGCCCGTTTACGACGAAACGCATCCCGAAAACCTAACGGGAGATCAGCTCTACGCCAAATCGGCCATCGTGATTGAAGCGGATTCCGGAGACGTCATTTTTGAAAAGAACGCCGACGACCGGATGTTCCCCGCCTCTACGACGAAAATCATGACGGTGCTGCTGGGTCTTACCAAGGGTGACCTCAGCGCAGACGTGACCATGGACAGCGTTGCCGCCAACGTGGAAGCAGGCAGTTCCACCATTCCCCTGCAGGTTGGGGAAACCGTGAATTTTAAGGATCTGCTGTACGCCACCATGGTGCGCTCCGGCAACGATGGCGCCAACCTGATCGCCGAAGCGGTGTCCGGCAGCATCGAGAGTTTTGTGGCGTTGATGAACCAGACGGCGCAGACCTTAGGCTGTAAGGATACGAATTTTGCTAACCCCAACGGCCTGCAGGATGAGAACCATTACACCACCGCCCGCGACATGGCCACCATCGCCCGCCAGGCCATGCAGAACGAGGAATTTCAAAAGATCGCCAAAACCTATACCTACAGCCTGCCAAAAAGCAACCTCAGCCGCTCGCGCGTGCTGATCGGCGCCGACGATAACTGGCTCAACCCCGGCAGCGACAACGCCTATTATTACCAGTATGCCACCGGCATTAAAACGGGCCATACAGACGCCGCCGGATACTGCTACGTAGGTTCCGCCGAGCGCGACGGCGTAAAGCTGATCTCGGTCGTGTTCTACACCACGGCAAACGGCCGCTGGACAGACACTAAAAAGCTGATGGAATACGGGTTTTCCCAGTTTGTCAGCGTAACCCCCGCGGATCTGTACGAAATGAACCCCACCGTGATCGAAACCTCCGGCTATTCCATGGACGATACGGATATCGGCCGCCTGCAGCTGGATATCGCGCCTATGCCCGATACGCGCACGGTGCACATCGTCGCCACCAAAACCGAGGTAGACACCCTCGCCCGTAACCTGAAACAAGCGGTTGTTATTCAATACTCGCGCGAAAATTACGAAGCGCCCATCACCCAGGGCGAAGTGTTCGGCACCCTCACCTATTACCCCACGGACGGGGGCAGCGCCGTCACTTACCAACTGACCGCCTCCCGTTCCATTGCCAGGCGTGAAAACGCACCCAAGTCCATCGCGGAGATTGAGGCGGAAACCTACGCCGACCCCAACCCTTTCCCGCCGCTGTCGCCGGAACTGGCCCTGTTGGCCGCTATCCCCCTGGGGGCGCTGTTCCTGCTGGTTCGCTGGATCTGGCGGCGAACGCATAAAAACAGCCGCAGAAACAGGCGACGCAACCGCGTGCCCAAGCCCGGTAACCGTTACTTCCGCTGACAGGGCGCCCAACCGCGCCATAAAAAAGGAGGAACCGACGTGATCGCGCAGGTCATCGTAGACGTGGTGCACGAAAACGTCGCCAAGCCTTTTTCCTACCTCGTGCCGGATGGGTTGGCTCTGCAGGTGGGCATACGCGTGGCCGTGCCGCTGGGTCGGCAGAAGGTCAACGGCGTCGTTGTGGCGCTGAGCGAAACCTGCGACATTCCGCCGGAACGTCTGCGGCCCATCACACGTGCATTGGATCCCTACGCGGCGGTGCTTCCGCATATGCTGGCCCTGGCGGAGGAACTGGCCAAAGAGGATCATTGCCCGCTTTCCGAGACCTTGCGGCTGATGCTCCCATCCGCCATGCGCGCGGGCCGAGCGCAAGCCAAAAAAGAAACGATAGCGCAGCTTACGGCGGGCGTGGATGCGCTGACCGCCGCCGCCCAACAAAAACGGTCCCCCAAGCGCGCAACGCTCCTGAAAATGCTTGCGGACGGAAACCCGCACCCGGTTTCGGAGCTGGCGACATTGGTGACAGCTCCGCAGGAGGCGCTTAAACAGCTGGCCGCGCAGGGGCTGATTGACCTGAGCGAATGCGAGGTATCCCGCCAGCAGCCGTATGAGAAACTTTCGTTTGAACTCGGCGTGGCGCCGACGCTTACGCCGGAGCAGCAGGCCGCCCTGGCTGTGATGACGCCCGCGCTGCAAAAAGGCGAAGGCGCGTTTTTGCTGCATGGGGTAACCGGCAGCGGGAAAACCGAAGTCTACCTGGCCATGGCCAAGTATGTGCTGGAGCGCGGCGGCACGGCGATTATCCTTGTGCCGGAGATCGCGCTTACGCCGCAGATGGTGGGTTGGTTCCGCGAACGCTTCGGGCCGGATACCGCGGTTCTCCACAGCCGCCTGACCGACGTTCAGCGCTGCGACGAGTGGCGGCGCATTCGCCTGGGGAAAGCGCGCGTAGTGGTGGGCGCGCGTTCGGCCATTTTCGCCCCCGTAAGTCACCTGGGGCTTATTGTGGTCGACGAGGAACACGAGCAGACCTACCTGAGCGACAAGCACCCGCGTTATGATGCGCGCAATATCGCCAAAAGCCGCTGCCGGCGCGAGGGCGCAACCCTGCTGTTGAGCAGCGCCACCCCCAGCATTTTAAGTTTCGCTATGGCGCGCCGCGGGGATTATACGCTTGTGGAAATGGCAAGCCGCGTAAATAACCGCCCGATGCCGCAGGTGACCGTCGTGGATATGCGCAGGGAACTGGCGGCAGGCAACCGCTCCATTTTCAGCCTTCTATTGCAGCAAAAGCTGCAAACGTGCTTCAGCCAGGGGCGGCAGGCCATGCTTTTTCTAAACCACCGCGGTTACAACACGTTCGTAAGCTGCCGCAACTGCGGCTACGTGGTGAAATGCCCGCAGTGCGACGTAAGCATGACCCTGCATCAGCTGGAGGGCAGCGACCAAAGCGAACTGCGCTGTCATTTCTGCGGGGCTACGATGCCGCCGCCAAGTGTATGCCCGGAATGCAGCAGCCACTACATCCGCTTTTTCGGCTGCGGTACCCAGAAGGTTGATGAGGAATTACACCGGCTTTTCCCGAATGTTAAAACAATCCGTATGGATATTGACACCACCCAAAAGAGGGACGCGCATTACGAGCTGCTGACTGCGTTTGGCCAGGGCATGGCGCAGGCGTTGGTAGGCACGCAGATGATCGCCAAGGGGCTGGATTTCCCCAACGTCACCCTGGTGGGCGTGGTGGCCGCGGATCTTACGCTCAACCTGCCGGATTACCGCGCGCAGGAGCGCACTTTTCAGTTGATTACGCAGGTGGCGGGCCGCGCGGGCCGTGCCGAGACGCCGGGCGAAGTAGTGGTGCAAACTTACAAGCCGGAGCATCCCTGCATCATAGCCGCCGCCGCGCAGGACTACCGCGCTTTTTTCACCCAGGAGTTCGAGCGCAGGCGCACGGGGCTGTACCCGCCCTTTACCATGATCGCGCGGCTGCTTACGGAAAGCGAAAGCTGCGACGCGGCCGAGGCGATGAACAACCGCCTTTACGACGCCGTAGACGCCTTTTTAAAGGCGAACCCCGCGCAGCGGCGGCGTGTGCTGATGCTGCGCGCGGATCCCGCACCCGTTACCAAAATCCGCGGCAAGTACCGCTACCACGTGCTGCTTAAAGTGTTCGAGCATCCGGACGCGCAGCCCGTGCTGCAGATGCTGACCGAGCTTGCCGCCGTGAACGACGAACAATGCCAGATCTACGCGGAGTTTAACCCCGCGACGCTGATATAACGACAGGGAAAGGACATCATTACGCATGGCAACCAGAAAGATCGTGACCATCGGAGACGAAAAACTCCGCAAGCACTGCAAGTCCGTAGACCAGTTCAACCTTCGGCTGAAGATTCTACTTAAAGATATGGCCGAAACCATGTACGAGAACAACGGCGCGGGCTTGGCTGCGCCTCAGGTAGGCATTTTAAAACGCGTTTGCGTGGTGGACGCGGGCGATCATCTTTACGAACTGGTCAACCCGGAGATCATCACCCGCGAAGGTGAGCAGCTCGGCCCCGAAGGGTGTTTAAGCGTTCCCGGGCGTGTCGGCGCGGTGAAACGGCCCATGAAGGTCGTAGTGAAAGCGTACAGCGCCAAGGGCGAACCCATCGAGGTAACGGGTGAAAGTTTTCTGGCGCGTGCTTTATGCCACGAGATTGACCATCTGGACGGCGTTTTATACGTCGATGTAATGGAACACGAAATATTCCAGGATGAGGACGAGGACGACGACGGCGCGCAACCGGCGCATCCGGCGGACGAATCGACCAAACCCGACCAGGAGGAAACCCGCCTTTGAGAATCGTCGTAATGGGTACGCCCACGTTTGCCGTGAAGCCCTTTGAGGCGCTTTTAAGCGCGAGGTACGAAATCGTGGGCGCGTTTACGCAGCCGGATCGCCCTTGCGGGCGTGGCTGTAAAGTACAGATAAGCCCCGTAAAAGCGCTGGCGCTGGAACGCGGCATCCCTGTTTTTCAACCCCTGAAAATCCGCAGGGATGGGCTGGCGGATTTTCAGGCGCTTCAGCCGGATCTGTGCGTCACCGCCGCTTTTGGGCAGATTTTAAGCGAGGAAGTGCTCGCCGTGCCCAAGCTGGGTACGGTGAACGTGCACGCTTCGCTGCTGCCCCGGCATCGCGGACCCGCGCCCGTGAACTGGGCTGTGCTGATGGACGACGCGGTCACCGGAGTAACCACCATGCTCACCGATAAAGGCATTGATACGGGCGATATGCTGTTAAGCGCGCAAACGCCCATTACGGACACAGACACGGCAGGCACGCTGCTTACCAGACTTTCCGACATGGGCGCGAAACTGCTTGTGGAAACCCTGACCCGCCTGGAACACGGCGATTGCCCACGCATAAAACAGGACGAGGCGCTGATGACGTACGAACCCAAGCTCGCCAAAGAATTAGGCGAGCTGAACTTTTCCGAGTCAACACGCCGCAGTCTTTGCCGCGTAAGGGCCATGGATCCGTGGCCGGGCGCGTACGCGGCGCTTGCCGCGGGCGGCGTGCTGAAGGTGTGGCGCGCGGTCGCCGCGCCTGATACCCCGCGCGCGACTCCGGGTACGGTGCTGGCTGCCGACCCAAAAAACGGCCTGATTGTCGCAACGGGCGACGGCGCGATGGAACTTACGGAGATCCAGGCGCCAAACGCCAAACGTATGGATGCGCGCGCTTTTCTGCGCGGGCATTCGATTCGGGCGGGTCAACCGCTCAATGAGGTATATTTATGAGTGAACACGGCAGCCGCGGCGGTCGCGGCCCAGGTCGCAGCAGCGGCGGTAAACCACCCTTCCGATCCAACCGTCCCGCTGGCGCGGCCCCTTCCGGTGAGCGGCACTATAGCAAACCCGCTGGCGCGGCTCCGTCCGGTGAAAGGCATTATAGCAAGCCTGCTGGCGCGGCTCCCTCCGGTGAGCGGCATTATAGCAAACCCGCTGGCGCAGCTCCTTCCGGTGAGCGGCACTATAGCAAACCCGCTGGCGCGGCTCCCTCTGGTGAGCGGCATTATAACAAACCCGCGGGCGCGGCTCCGTCCGGCGAAAGGCATTATAGCAAACCCGCTGGTGCTGCTCCGTCCGGTGAAAAGCATTATAGCAAACCTGCTGGCGCAGGCCCGTCCGGTGAGCGGCACTATAGCAAACCCGCTGGCGCGGCTCCGTCCGGCGAACGGCATTATAGCAAACCCGCTGGCGCGGCTCCGTCCGGCGAACGGCATTATAGCAAACCCGCTGGTGCGGCTCCCTCTGGCGAGCGGCATTATAGTAAACCCGCTGGCGCGCCTCCTTCCGGTGAGCGGCATTATAGTAAACCCGCTGGCGCGCCTCCTTCCGGTGAGCGGCATTATAGCAAACCTGCTGGTGCTGCCCCGTCTGGCGATCGGCCTTTCAGCCGACCCGCTGGCGCGGCTCCTTCCGGTGAGCGGCATTATAGCAGACCCGCTGGCGCGGCTCCTTCCGGCGATCGGCCTTTCAGCCGACCCGCTGGTGCAGCCCCGTCTGGCGATAGGCACTATAGCCGTCCCGCTGGCGCGGCTCCTTCCGGTAATCGGCCTTTTAGCCGACCCGCTAGCGCTGTCCCGCCTGGCGAACGGCACTATAACAAACCCGCTGGCGCATCTGGCGATCGGCCTTTCAGCCGACCCGCTGGCGCTGCTCCCTCCGGTGAAAGGCACTACAACAGACCCGCTGGCGCGGCTTCGTCTGGCGATAGGCACTATAACAAACCCGCTGGCGCGGCTCCGTACGGCGATCGGCCTTTCAGACGACCCGCTGGCGCGGCCCCATCTGGCGATCGGCCTTTCAGCCGACCCGCTGGCGCGGCTCCTTCCGGCGAACGGCACTTTAGCCGTCCCGCTGGTGCGGCTCCTTCCGGCGAAAGGCACTTCAGCCGTCCCGCTGGTGCGGCCCCGTCCGGCAATCGGCCTTTCAGCCGACCCACGTTTGTCAGGAAACCCTTCAACCGTGCGCCGCTGGGAGCAACATCCTACCGTCAGCCCGCCGTGCCCGCCGAACGCACCGGCCTTACGCCGGACGCGCGCCGTGTGGCGCTGGATGTGCTGCGGGACGTGCACGAGCACGGCGCGTACGCCTCCCTTGCGCTGCAAAACCGGCTTTCCGCTTCCAAACTCTCCCCTGTCGACCGCCGGTTGGCTACCAGCATCGTCTATTCGACCCTGGAGCAGCAGCTTCAGTTGGATTTTGCGCTCGATCGACTTATGGACCATCCCACACATGAACCCGCGCAGCGGGATATCCTCCGTCTGAGCGCCTGCCAGATTCTTTTCCACGACCGCGTGCCGGACAGCGCTGCTGTTAACGAGGGCGTCAACCTTGCCCGCGGGCTGGGCATGGAGGATGCGTCGGGCTTTTTGAACGCTGTGCTTCGCAACCTCGTGCGCGGCAAGGACGAAATCCCCTGGCCCAAGCGGGAGGACGATCTGCGGGAATACCTGCACATCATGGGGAGCGCGCCGCTGTGGCTGGTGGATAAACTCACAGAGGTTTACGGTGAGGAAACAGCGGAACTAATCCTGATGTACCACCCGCAAAGCCACGATATGGCAGTGCGACCCAACCTGATGCTGTATACCGACGAAACGTTTGAGGCGCTGCTGCAAGCCAAGGCTTGGCGCTGGCAGCGCGGCACGGTACCGCACGCATTCCTGTTGGGCGGCGTAAGCGAGTTGGCGCTGGACAACGATTTTCGTTCAGGCCACTTTTCCGTGCAGGGGCAAAGCAGCATCCTGGCCGCGGAAGCCGTGCAGGCGGTGCCCGGGATGCGCATACTGGACGCGTGCGCCGCGCCCGGCGGCAAAGCGTGCTACATGGCGGAAACCATGCAGGGCACGGGCCGCGTTTACGCCTGGGAACTGCACGAAAAGCGCGCGCTGCTGCTGGAATCGGCCAAGCGCAGACTAAAGCTGGATAATCTGCGTATTTCCGTACGGGATGCTACGGAATCCAAACCGGATTTTGAAGGCGCCATGGACGCCGTTCTGTTGGACGCGCCCTGTACGGGTCTGGGCGTGCTTGGCGAAAAGCCGGACCTGAAATACCGCCTGAAGCCCGAGGACGTTCCCGCCATCGCCGCCGTGCAGCAAAAACTGCTTAACACCCTCTGCGCCTACGTAAAGCCCGGCGGAACGCTGGTGTACAGCACCTGCACCATTCTGCCGGAAGAAAATACGTTACAGGTGAAGGCGTTTTTGGAAGCCCATCCCGAGTTTTCCGTTCAACCCCTTCCCGCTTCCTACCCCGAGGCTTTCCTCAAGCTGCAAACCCCTTACGGCCTGCAGCTGTTGGCGCACCGCGACGGAGTGGAAGGATTCTTCATTGCGCGTATGCGCAGAGCCAAACTTTGAACGATCGTACAAACGGGAGTATAACCATGCCGGAAAAAACCATTCTACTGGATCAGACTCCCGAAGAACTGGGCGCTTACCTCAAAGAGCTGGGTCAGCCCTCTTTTCGGGCAACCCAGCTTTTTAGCTGGCTGCACCGGGGCGTGCCTTTCGGCGAAATGAGCAACCTGCCCAAAGCGCTTCGGGACACGCTGGAAACTCACGCATACGACCTTCCGCTGTCGCTTCACACGGCATTTCCCTCCCAGCGCGACGATACCGTAAAGTTTCTGAACGCCTGCGCGGACGGCAACCTGATCGAAAGCGTGCTGATGCACTACCATTATGGGTATTCCCTGTGCATATCCACGCAGATCGGCTGTAAAATGGGCTGCGCTTTTTGCGCCAGCACCCTGCACGGCTGCGTGCGCAGCCTGACGGCCGGCGAGATGCTTTCGCAGGTGATTCTGGCCAACCGTTACCTGGGCGAAAAGGGGCACGTGGGTCACGTGGTGCTTATGGGCAGCGGCGAACCGCTGGATAATTACGAGCAAACAGTCCGCTTTCTTAGGTTGCTCAATCATCCGGACGGTCTGGCGATCAGCCTGCGCTCCGTATCGCTTAGCACCTGCGGGCTGGTGCCGCAGATACGCGACCTCGCGCAGGAAGCCTTGCCAATTACGCTCAGCGTTTCCCTGCACGCGCCAAACGATAAAATACGGCAGCAGATTATGCCCATCGCCGGCTGTTACCCCATCGCGGAGTTAATAGCCGCCGTACGATACTACGTTGAGCATACAAGCCGACGTGTGGTGTTCGAGTACGCGTTGATCGACAACCTCAACAGCCGGTCGGAACATGCGCGTGAGCTGGCGCGCCTCGTAAACGGCTTGCAATGCCACGTAAACCTGATTCCGCTTAACCGCGTGGACGAGCGCGCACTTGCGCCAGCCTCTCCTGCTGCGGTACAGGCGTTTTTACACACGCTGGCGTCACTTGGCGTTTCTGCCACCTGCCGACGCGAAATGGGGACGGACATCGGCGGCGCGTGCGGACAGCTGCGTAACCGT
>JADGQP010000125.1 GCA_017881705.1 Christensenellaceae bacterium | reverse complement strand
GGCGTTCTTTTTAAACAAGTAGCTGAAATAGTGCGGGTCGTTATACCCCACGGCAAAAGCCACGTCGGAGGTACGCATTTGCTGATCCCTAAGCAGCTCTTTCGCTTTGGCGAGCCGCACCGAGGTAATATATTCGGTAAACGTCACGCCCGTTTCCTGCGAAAAGACCGTACAAAAATGGTTGTTGCTCAGCGCCACGTGTTCGGCCACTTCCCGCAATGTCAGGTCGGGATTGGAAAAACGTTCATCAATAAAGGCTTTCGCTTTCCGGATGACAAGGCCATAGCGCGCCGAGCCTTGCTCGTCGCGGTAGGCAAGTGCCGCGCGCAGCAATTCCCGCGCCATAGCCACGGCCTCCTCCAGCGTGGAAGCTACCGCGCTTTTCCCATCCGCCTGGAATGCCGAGGGGATAATCTCCTGCGGGTCGCCGCCGCAATCGCGGATGATACGCGAGGCGGACAGTACGATATCCACAAAAATATAGTTGACCATCAACTTGCTTTGCGCGGCGGTCTGCCCGATAGAGCCGATATAATCCGACAGGATCCCGTCCACCTCCGCGGGGTTGGCGTTCCTCAGCCTTTCGTAAATCTGGGGTACCTTCACGTTCACCAGGGAAAGGCTTTCCTGCGGCGCGATATCCAGCATCCCCACAATGCGGCGGTCACGGTTCAGGTTTTCTGCCTCGTGCAGGGTGCGCAGCAGCGCGCACGCGTCGGCGTAGGAATGGGACACATCTTTAAGCGTATGCACTGTGGTGCCGATGGCGATGAGAGGTTTCAATTCCGTGTTACGTTCCACGTCGAATTTTACGGCCTGCGCCAGGCCGTAAGTACGTTCCTCAATATCGGCGTCGTCGTCGCCCATCACCAACATAACAAAACGTCCCTGCATCTGGCACAGGCACGCCGTGCCGCCGCTGCTTTCCGCAAGCCGGCAAAGCAGGCTTTCGGCGGAGCGCATTTCCTCCGCCACCGGTTCGCGCCCCAGGTCGATCACCATGGTCAGGTACCGGCCCGCGGTCAGGCTCATTTGAAGGGCGCGGGCGCGTTCCATCACGTCCGTCTCCGGCGCGCCGGCGATGAGGTCGCTAAGCAGCCGTTCCTTAAGCAACTGCCCGGAAGAAGCCAGCTGGTCGCGGTAGGTGCGCAGGTTGGCCTGGCGGCGCTTATCCTCTTTAATGCAATCGGCAATATGGTTGAGCACCTGTAAAAGCTCCTGCCCGCTTACGGGTTTAAGCAGGTATTCCTTCACCCCCAGCGAAATCGCTTCCCGCGCGTAAGCAAAATCATCATACCCGCTGAGGATTACAATATACATCCACGGCATCGCCGCGCTTACGGCGCGGCAAAGCTCCAGCCCGTCCATAAAAGGCATACGGATATCCGTAATCAGGATGTCGGGTTTGATATCCTGCAGCATCGAAAGCGCGATTTCGCCATCCGGCGCTTCGCCAGCCAGCACAAAATCGGTCTGCTCCCAAGGAAAATTGCTGCGAATCCCCTCCCGTACCACAATTTCATCGTCAGCCAGAAACACCTTGTACATCGTCTTTCCTCCCGAACGGCACACAGAAAGAAACCGTGGTGCCGTTGTCATCGCTTTGGATCTTCACGCCGTCCGGCTGGTTATAATACAGCTGGATGCGTTTATTGACGTTAAACAGTCCATAGCAGCCGCTCTCCCCCTCCAAAGGGTCGTCGCTGCCGAGGCTTTCGCGCACCTCCCGCAGCCTTTGGGCCGTCATACCAGCGCCGTTGTCAGTAACGGACAACAGCAGTTTCCCGTCCCGCTCCCGCCCCGCGACACGGATAAACCCACGTCCGCGCCGGTGCTTAATGCCATGGTAAATGGCGTTTTCCACCAAGGGCTGCAAAAGCAGCTTCAGGATCTGGTCGTTATAAAACTCGCGGGGGATATCAATTTCGTAGTCCAGTATATCCCGATACCGGATTTTCTGGATGGTCAGGTACCCCTGCAAATGCTTGATCTCATCGCACAGCGGTATCCAGTCGCGGCCCTGGGAAAGGGAGATTCGGAAAAAATCCGACAATGCGCGGGTAATGTGGATTACCTCGTCCGTGCGCTGTGCCTCGGCCAGCCACACGATCGCATCCAACGTGTTATACAGAAAATGCGGTGCGATCTGCGCCTGCAGCGTCCTCAGTTCGCTGCGTTTCAGGTTCTCCTGCTCACGGCGGTTTTCATCGATCAGGCGCTGCAACTTGCCGGCCATCACGTTGAGGCTCTCGGCAAGCCCCCGAAGCTCCGTAACCTCCGGCTTTTCCACACGTGCCTGCAGGTCACCCTCGGCAATCGCGCCCGCGAAGCTTTCCAGCCGCGCGATCGGTGTTCGGATGGCTTTTGAAAGCGAGCGCTGCGCCAGCAGTACAAACACGAACGTGACCGCCAGCAACCCGATCATCAGCCACAGGATAAGCATCAGCTGTTCCTGCATCTGGCGGCTGGTTTCCGAGGTGGCGCTGATTTCCACGGTGATGTATTGTTCCAGCATGTCCCCCACCAGCGAGGAAACGCTGCGAACCTCGTCCAGCAGCGCCTCGTTATCGGCCACCAGCGCACCCTGGGCGATCTGCTCGCCCATGCGGTCGATATATCCTTTCAAAGTGTCCATCGTGCGGCGAGCCACAGTCAGCTCCGTTGAGTTGCCTCCGGCCGCCGTGGTCATCAGTTCTTCCAGCGCCTGGTTGACTTCCTCCAGCATGGTGTACTGCTGTCCCTCGTTAAAACTGATTCTGCCTGCGACGATGCTCCACATTTCGTCGGGGATTTCCGAGTTTACCACGGGTTTAAGCGAGGAAACGCGTTCCACCTGCATAATCGCTTTATGGTAGCTGTCCGCGTAGGTTCTCATGGTCCAAAGGCTGACCATCGCGGGGATCAGCATCAGCACCAGAATAACGCCGAAGCTGAAACGCAGGCGCTGGGCCAGGCTGTTGCCCACGTGCAAACTGCGAAACATCCTGTTAATCAAAGCGCCCATGCTCAGTACTCCCTTGGCGGCAGGCTGGCCAGATCGGGGTCGAATTCCGAAAACACCCGCTCTTCGGAGTAGGTTTCGCGGGGAATGGACTCGCCCGCGGCCAGTTTTTTTGCCAGGGACATAATCACGTCGCCGATCAGCGGCGTGCACTCCACCACGCAGTTGATCTTCCCCTGTTTGAGCAGGTCGATGGCTTTCTGTTCCCCGTCCACGGTAACAATCACGATATCCTTGCCGGGCACAAGCCCCGCGTCCTCAATGGCTTCGATTGCGCCCAGCGTCATGGCGTCGTTATGCGAAAACAGCACCTCGACATCCGTCTGGCGTTTCAGCAGCCCTTCCATGCATTCCTTTCCTTTGGAGCGCAGAAAATCGCCGGATACGCTCTCGATGATCGAAAATCGGTCGTCTCCCTTCAGCACCTCGCGGAAGCCCGCGCCGCGCTGCCGCATGGGCGTGGAATCCACGGTGCCGGAAATTTCCACGATGTTCACATGATCCGCATCTTTCATCTTTTCCAACACAAACCGGCCCGCTCTGCGGCCTTCCTCGGTAAAATCGGAACCGATGAAGCCCACGAACAGGCTTTGGTCGCTGGTGTTAATCTGCCGGTCGGTAATCAG
>JADGQP010000124.1 GCA_017881705.1 Christensenellaceae bacterium | reverse complement strand
TTCTCAATCACGCATACGCATGCGCCCAAGGTATCATAGCGTTCCAACAGCGTATCGAGTTTTGCCTGGGTGCTGAGGGTAAGGTCGCTTTTCAGGGCGGACAGCAGCGCCTCGTCGCCAGCCAGTTCGTCGGCGGTCACTTCCTGCGCTGTGTCCTCATCCTGCGCGGCGGTGGGTTCCGGCTCCGAAGTCGCTTCCGCCCCAGCCGTTTGAAGTTGAAGCGGAGCGCGCAGGGGTGCGCCGATCCAAAGCGCCGCCGCCAGGGTCAGCGCCAGCGCCGCCTTCGCAATGTCCGTCCGTTTTGCCAAACGTAAACCTCCCCCCGCGCCTTTTTTCGATTATAGCATACGCGGTGTTTCAGCATCCGATATTTCTTCATTTTTACAACCCACATTTGCGATTAAACGTTTATGCGGGTAACGACGGGCTTTACCGTCGCGTTTTGGCGCCGTTTCCGACAAAAAAGGAAAACTGTGTATTGCAATTGGCGGAAAGTTCTGGTATTGTCGATAGCGACAACCGAATACCTTATAAAGAGTGGTCGAGGGACGAGCCCGATGAAACCCGCCAACCTTCGTAAACCGAAAGGTGGCAAATCTCGCAGCGCGGCAGCGCTGGCAGATAAGGTTTGTATGTAACCTCACGCGCCTGCATTGCCCGCAGGCGCGTTTTTTGGCTAAACGCGCGCCTGCATAGCCGCCCGGGCGGCGGCTATATCCACAGCCTTTGCGGTTGTCCGACCAACAAAGGAGGTTCATCCATGCGTACCGTTTTTACTTCCGAATCCGTTACCGAAGGCCACCCCGACAAACTTTGCGACCAGATCAGCGACGCCGTGCTGGACGCGATTTTAACCGAGGATCCCAACGCGCGCGTGGCCTGCGAAACCTGTGCGACCACGGGCCTGGTGCAGGTGATGGGTGAAATTACCACCAGCTCCTACGTTTCCATCGACGATATCGCACGCCAGGTGATTAAGGAGATCGGCTATACGTCCAGCGATTTATGCTTTGACGGTAACAGCTGCGCCGTACTCGTAGCCGTGCATTCCCAAAGCCCGGACATCGCCATGGGCGTGGACAGTGCTTTGGAAACCCGAAGCGCTGGCCCGGGTGCGAATGAAAACCTAGGCGCTGGCGACCAGGGCATGATGTTTGGCTTTGCCTGCGACGAAACACCGGAGCTGATGCCTCTGCCCATCAGCCTGGCACACCGGCTGACCCGTCGGCTGGCTGCCGTGCGTAAAAGCGGCGAGCTGCCCTGGCTGCGGCCGGATGGTAAAAGCCAGGTGACGGTGGTTTATGAAAACGGCAAACCCGTGGCCGTGGATACGGTGGTGCTTTCCACCCAGCACCACCCGGACGTAAGCCAGGCCGACATCCGCGAAGCCGTGGAACGCGAGGTGATCCGCAGGGTGATTCCCGAAACCCTGCTGACGCCGCAAACCAAAATTTTTGTGAACCCAACCGGCCGTTTCGTGCTGGGCGGGCCCGCGGGGGATTCGGGGCTTACGGGCCGCAAGATCATTGTGGATACCTACGGCGGCTATGCCCGCCACGGCGGCGGCGCATTCAGCGGCAAGGATCCCACCAAGGTGGACCGTTCCGCCAGTTACGCTGCGCGCTATGTGGCTAAGAACATCGTGGCCGCGGGCCTGGCTAAAAAGTGTGAAGTCGCGGTTGCCTACGCCATCGGCGTGGCTCAGCCTGTGAGTGTGCAGGTGGATACCTTCGGCACCGGCGCCCTGCCGGATGACGTGCTGGGCCGCGAGGTGATGAAGCGGTTCAACTTGAGCCCTTCCGGCATTATCCGCACCCTGAACCTGCGCAGGCCCATTTACCGGCAGGTGGCCGCCTATGGGCATTTCGGCCGCCCCGACCTGGACCTGCCCTGGGAAAAGACCGACCGCGCCGAAGAACTGAAAGCGCTGTTAAGATAACCGTGTGGGCATAAAAAAGCCGACCTCGGGTAAACCCCCGAGGGCGGCTTTTTTATAGGTTGATTTTGTTACCGGCTCTTTTTAGAATACCGAAGCGTAGACAGCACGTAAAACAGTACCGCGCCCCCCGCGAGGATCAACAGGCTTGCTGCGGTGGACACCGTTTGTCCGCCCAGCTGGAAAGTTACGCCCATTTGCTGCTGAAAATCCGCGGCTTCAGAGGCGGGCGCGCCCGCGAACACCTGCCGCATCGGCTCGGCCATCATCACCTGCCGTAAAAGCAGCGCCGCGTGGGACAGGGGAAACACCTTAATTACCAGCTGCACGCCCTGGGGCAGCATCCCGATGGGCAGGTAAATGCCGGTTAAAAAGCCCACCAGCGTGCCCAGAATGCTGCTGGCCGTTCCAAAAGCGTTTTGCGTTTTAATAAACGACACCACCAGCGATACCATCGCCGTGTTGCACAGCGCGGAAAGCAGTAT
Organism: Christensenellaceae bacterium; assembly: GCA_017881705.1. GTDB lineage: Bacteria > Bacillota > Clostridia > Christensenellales > Aristaeellaceae > CAXXOK01. Next base: position 1,168 of record JADGQP010000124.1, on the reverse strand, counting down.
CAGCCCCACCGCTTCCAATGCGGGTACAGCGGCAAGCGCCGCGCCGCCGCGGGAAACGATGTACATTTCCGCCAGCGCGAAACCGATCAGCGACATAATGCTGCCCACCAGGAACGAGGCAAGCTCGTACCCGGCAACGATTTTGCCGCTGCCCACGGGCGACGCGCTGAAATCCTTGATAATCTTTTTTTGCCGGTCGTCCACCATGGTGCCGAACGCGCCCATGACTGTGGTAAGCGAAGTCACCGCGAGCACCCCCGCCATAATCCAGTTATCCATCAGCGTGCGAGTACCGTCCACCTTGGGCAGGCTCGATTGCCATACGTCGCCCAGGAACAGCGTATACAGCCCAAAAATAATCAGCACCGCCATCAGGGAGAAGAAAACTGAGGCCTTGTCCCGGAAAAAGACCTTCAAATTACGCTCAATCAGGGCTTTCATTGGCGAATCTCCTTTCCCGTAATGCCGATAAACGCGTCGTCCATGGTGCCGTTGAGCACCTCGAACCCGCCGATGAACGGCCGCAGATCGTTGAGCAGCGGCAGGGCGTCCAGCGTGGCGTTCAGCTTCACCACCACGCGGTCGGCGACGCGGGTATAGGCGATGCTGCGCTTGTCCAGCGCCGCAAGCAGCGCGGGGGTATCGGAAGGCGTCAGCCTTAGCTGGTCGCTCGCGTAGGCTTCCTTCAACGCTGTCGGCGTGCCTTTGGCGGCAATCAACCCATCGTCAATCACCACCACATAATCGGCCTCGGCGGCCTCCTCCATGTAATGGGTGGTCATAAACACAGTTAGCCCCGCATCCCTCTGGAGGGCGCGCACGCTGTCCCACACGCTCTTGCGGGTTTGCGGATCAAGCCCCGTGGTGGGCTCGTCCAAAAAAAGAATCCTCGGGGTGTGCACCAGCGCGCGGGCGATATCCGCGCGGCGCATCTGCCCGCCGGAGAGCTTGCCGTAGGGACGGCGCAGAAAATCCAGTGCGTCGGCGGCTTTCGCGGCGCGGCGCACAGCCTGGGCTATGGGTTCCTTCCCCGCGGGATACAGACCGCCGCGGATGCGGATGTTTTCCTCCACCGTCAGCAGCGGATCAAGCAGATGATCCTGAAACACCACGCCGATGGCCGAGCGGATAGCCGCGTCATCCTGCCCGAGGCGGCAGCCGTCAATCG
>JADGQP010000123.1 GCA_017881705.1 Christensenellaceae bacterium | reverse complement strand
GCGCCGGTTTGCAGCTGGCCCGCGCCGTCGTCCAGCGAGGCGACGGCGTCGGTAAGCTGCGCCGTCAGCTTGGTGATCGCCGCGCTTTGCGCGTCCAGGTTCATCCGAACGCCCGCGAGGGTGATGGAATCCATGGCGAAATCATGCACGGCTGCGCTTACGGTCACATCCGCGCCCTGCCCGGGCAGAACGGTGAAGCTCAGCTGCTTTTTGCCCGCGGCTTCCGCCACCGTGGCCTGGTCGGCCTGTATGTCGTCGCACAGGGCGGGATCCAGCGTAACGGTGATTTGCAGCGCATCGTTTAAAAAGAAGGTGGCCTTTGCGTCGGGGTTCTGGGCGACCGTCAGGCGGAGGGTCAGGCTTCCGCTTTTTCCGGCTAAATCTTCCGCGCTCACGGGTTGCCCGTCCAGCGTATAGGCAATTTTTACGGTCCAAGGCAGCTGCGCGTTTGCAAGCGTGCCCTGGTAATAGAAACGCTTGGCCGATGTTTGCAGGGTAACCTTGCCGTCGGTTTGGGTAAGGGGGCTTGCGTCCGTAAGGTTCTCCACGGCGGTATAATCGCCGTAATCCGTCAGGTCGCCGCCGCCGGTAAGCATGTTGACCACGTACACGCTTTCGGGTTTGCCCTCAGCGGACAGCAGGCCGTATACCGCCTCCTCCTTTGAGGAGGGCTGAGCGGACTGCGCGAAAGCGGCCTGGGAAAACATAAGCAAAACGATCGCTAAAACAAGGGAAATCACTTTTTTCATAGCATTCAAACTCCTTCCGAATGGGGCGCGGTCAGGTTTTCGACCGGCGCGGCTGCGTCCGCGGGCGCGGTAACATCTTCGCCCGTGTTGGGTTCGGGCGTGGGTTCCGGCCCTTTGAGGCGGTTGCCCAGCGTGGTTTTCATAATCACACGATCCAGCAAGGTCAACAGCGCCGGCAGGATGCCCACCACCATCCCGAGGGATAACAGGGTTCCCCGTCCCAACAGCGTGCCCAGCTCTGCCACGATCTGGTTGCTGGATGTCGCCGCCAGCGTGAAGCCCGCCATGGAGAGGATGGCCGCCGAGGTAAGGATAGCCAGGATGTTGTCCCCCAGCGCCTTTTTGATCGCTTCTCGTTTATCCAGCTTGCGCCGGTTGCTTAAATACCGGTCGGACAGGAGGATGGCATAATCCACGGTGGAGCCAAGCTGCACGGTGCTGATGACCATGTAGCCGATAAAGTTGTACGACTGCCCCATAAAATAGGCAAGCGACAGGTTTACCCATATGGCCGACTCGATGGTGAACAGCAGTATCAGCGGGATGCTCAGCGACCGATACGTAACCAGCAGCACCAGGAAGATGCCGATAATCGCGCACAGGTTTACCAGCGTCGTATCCGCGGATACGATGGTTTTCATATCGTACAATGTTGCGCTCTGGCCGACCAGCCAGGTGTCGCCGTCGTAGTAGTGCGCGGCGGTGCTTTTCACCTGTTCCACGGTTTCAAAAGCAGCCGTGCCTTCTGCGGGCGTATCGGTATAGAGGATGATGCGCGCGTAATGCTCGGAATAAAAGTTGGACAGCGCATCCGCATCCACAAACGCGTTGGGCACGGACGAGCCTACCGCCGTAGCGTAGGAGACTACCTGCGTTACGTGGGGCAGGGCAGCCAGCGTTTCGCCAAGCTCCGCTTCGCGGCCCGCGTCTCCCCGGGGGACCATCAGTACCAGCGCGTTTTCGCTGCCAAAGCGCTGCTCAATCGCCGTTTCATCCCGCCCGGCACGGGTGGAGGCGGCCAGGCTTCCGGCGCCGTATTGAAAGCCGATACGTCGCTGCGCCAGAAAGCACGGCACCACAATCATCACCACGATGATCAGCAGCGGCAGGCTGATCTTCACCAGTTTACTGCCCGCGGTTTTCAGTTCCGGAATCAGGCGGCGGTGGCGCGTGCGGTCAATCAGCCGATAACAGGAAAGCGTTATTACCGGCAGGAACATCATTACGGAAACGAAGCTGAGCAGCACGCCTTTTACGAGGTTCAAGCCCAGATCCGGCCCGATGCCGAAACGCATGAACATGAGCGCCAGAAAACCGAATACCGTTGTGGCAGCGCTGGCCGCGATGGCGGGAAGCGATTTTTTCATCGCGCGGCGCATGGCTTCCTCAGGTTCATAGCGGGTACGGTAGTTGTTGAAGCTGTGCAGCAGGAAAATGGCGTAGTCCAGCGATACGGCCATCTGTAGGATCGGGCTGACCGTTTGGGTGATAAAGGAAACCTGGCCCCAAAAAATGTTGGTGCCAATATTCAGCAGCACCGCGATGCCAATGGATAATAGAAACAGCAGCGGTTCAAGCCATGAGGTGGTGGTAAGCACCAGAATCAGCAGGATCACCGGCACCAACACCAGCATGGCGTTGACGACTTCGGTGTAGCTCATCTCCTGGGATGAGGCGGTGTTCACCGCGTCACCGGCAACCTGGTTATCTTCGCCGATCAGCGCGCGAATGGCGGCCACGGCCTCTTTTTCCTTGCCGCTCTCCACCGTAACGGAAAGGATTGCCGCGCCGTCCTTATAATAGGCGGACACAACGTTCTGGTTTAAAGCCGAAAGCGGCGTGGATAAAAGCGTTTCACGCCCAACGGCGTCGTTAAGCCAGGTAACGGAGGCCACGCCGTCTATTTTTTTCAGCGCGTCCACGGTGTTAAGCGCCTGGTTTACGGTAACGTGGTTGAGCATCACGCGCGCGTTTGGCAAATCGCCCCCGAACTCAGCGCGAAGAACGCCCAGCGCCTTGGTGGAGGCTGCCTCGGCGGGAAGATAGTCCACCATGTTGTAGTTGACCGAGACTACCTGGGACACGATGGGACCCAGCACAGCCAAAACAACGAAGATAATGAGGATGACTTTGCGGTGCCTGAGGATCCAGGCGGAAAACTTATCCATTCGTGCGTTTCGGGCCGGTCTGCCGTATTCTGATAATCAGCCCGGTTTCCTCCTTTGCGTTTCAAGACTCAGCGTTATAATACAACACAATGTTGACAAACAACACTGTGTATAATATGATATGGCGTGTCTGATATGTCAACCGACACATCGCTTGAGCCCTGTGCGTAAGCAGACAAAAGCGCGGCAAGTGTTGAAGAAAGATATTATTTTACAAATATAAAGGAGGCGTAACCGTGAAGAAGGACGATCGCCGGGTGAAGTACACCAAAATGGTTCTGCGGGACAGCCTGGTGAAGCTGTTATCCGAAAAGGAGATTGCCCGCATCAGCATCAAGGAGATCTGCGAAGGTGCGGATGTGAACCGCGCCACCTTCTACGCGCACTATGCCGACCAGTACGACCTGCTGGAAAAAATAGAGAACGAACTGCTGGACAATATCCGCTCCTATTTGACCGTCCATGAGCAAAACGGCGTGCCCAACAACGGCACCGAATGGAGCACCACGGTGGACATGGTGGCCAAGATATTCGATTATCTTCGGGAAAATGCGCCGCTGTGCAAGCTGATGCTTAACGACAAGCGGAACCTGAACTTTCAAAAGCGGATTATGACCCTGGTATATGACCCGTATTTTCTGCGCCTGGCGGATAACGGCACCTATACGAAAGAGGAAATGGAATACGTTTATTCCTTCACCCTTACGGGGTTCGTGGGCGCGGTGCAAACCTGGCTGGACAACGGCATGGCTCAAAGCAGCCGCACCCTGGCGGAATTGCTGGTACGCCTGTTTTTCCGTGTGGCGGACAACGCACAGGCAGCTCCCCGCTCCTGAACGGTAACGCTGTCCGCGCTATAAAGACAAGGAAGCGCCCGCCTTTTCACAGGCGGGCGCTTGCAATTGAAAAAGGGCTTATGGGCGACGGTTGTTTTCGGTTTCCAGTCGCGGCGAGCCGGTTCAGGTCCTGCGCGGAGCGGAAGCAATGCAGAGGATCATGGTTATCACCTTCGGCTGTCATCAAGGAACGCCTATCATATCATAAAAATCAGGCGTGCGGAAGCGGTTTCCGCGCGCCTGAAAGGATGGAACCTTTTTCGTCTTTTACGGCCTTACTTTGTGGCGGTTGAAGCGTTGTCGGCAGCAGAGGTTTCCTTGAGCTTGTCTTCCGCTTGCTTTTTTAAGGACAATGCCGTTGCGGCTCCAGCCAACGCAGCCTGTGTAACCCCGCTTTTCGCCACCGTTTCGTCGTCGCGTTCAATTTCCATGCCAAACATTTTAATCACTTTGGTATTCGGCAGAATCGCCAGCATGACTGCTGCGGCAATGAAGATGAACTCCCGGTCGCTGAACTCGTGCCAGCCGGACAGGTTAATCACGCATAACGCGACCAGGCACGCTGCTACCAGATAGCACAGGCTCTTGAAACAGAACACCTTTTTGTCGGTATCTTCATTGCGGTCCCATTGTACGGCGGTGCGGCTTGCGTTGGTCAGTACATACAGCGGGGGCAGCTGGCTGATGCTGATTTCTGGCTCGTCGTGGTTTGCGTTTTTTAGGCGGAACGTGACTTTATCGTCAGCTGCGCCCTTGTGTAGCATGCTGACATTGAAGGTTAATAGCGCCGTCCTGGTACGGTTGATACGGCGGGTGCTGGTTTTACTTGTAAACCAGTGATGCTTGTTTTCCTTCTTGTCTTTTTTAGTTGTGTCAGAGATGCTTTTGATCACTTCGATGCCAAGTGTGGCGGGGGCTTTGACATCCTTTGTGGGTTCGGGTTTTGGATCCGGGAACTGGAAGGAGTACATCTGGTAGCGTGTGAGGGGGTCGATCACGAGAATCTTCAAACTATCCATTTTTAACCGGCCCTCTTTGTAGTTCACAAT
>JADGQP010000122.1 GCA_017881705.1 Christensenellaceae bacterium | reverse complement strand
CCCGCTTTACGATTGGGTGGTGGAACACGCGCAAAACATGCTGCCCAGCCGCCCGCGGCAGATTGAATTCAGCCGCCTGAACCTGACCCGCACCATCATGAGCAAGCGTTACCTGCGTATGCTTGTGGAAGGTGGTTACGTTTCAGGCTGGGACGATCCGCGTATGCCCACGCTGTGCGCGCTGCGCCGCCGCGGCTACACGCCCGCCGCCATCCGCGATTTTATTGACCGCATCGGCGTGGCCAAGGCCGACAGCGTGGTGGATCTGGCGCTTTTAGAGCATTGTGTGCGCGAGGATTTGGGGCAAACAGTACCGCGTGCCATGGCGGTGCTTCGGCCGCTAAAACTGGTGCTGACCAACTGGCCTGAGGATAAGCGCGACGAGCTGCCCCTGGAAAACCACCCCGACCATCCCGAATGGGGCACGCACCTGAGTGTGATGACGCGGGAACTGTATATCGAGCGGGAAGACTTTATGGAAGTGCCCGCCAAGAAGTATTTCCGCCTGTTTTTGGGCGGCGAGGTGCGCCTGAAAGGCGCGTATATCATCCGCGCCGAACGCTGCGACAAGGATGAAAACGGTGAAGTCGTATGCGTGTACTGCACCGTGGATATGGATACCCGAAACGGCAGCGAGGGCGCCAACCGCAAGGTGAAGGGCACCCTACATTGGGTAAGCGCGACGGAGAACCTGCCCATGGAAGCGCGCCTGTACGAGCCGCTCCTGCTGGAGGAAAGCGAACAGGTTGAAACGGACGAGGCGGAGGACAAACCCGAGGAGGAAGCCGCCCTGCCAAGCAGCGCTTTGAAGAAGGACTTTATCAAGCGCCTGAACCCCAACAGCCTCGTTGTTTGCCGCGGTTATATGGAAAAGTCGCTGGTGGACGCGAAACCGGGGGATAAGTACCAGTTCCTCCGCATGGGTTATTTTTGCAAGGACCCAGACTCCACCGCCGAACTGGCCGCGTTCAACCTCATTGTGGGGCTGAAGGACAGCTTTAAAAGAGAAGTCGGGGTATAAGGCTCCGCTTACGGCGCAGCCGAACCACAACCGGAAAGGAACATACGCATGCCTGAAATTCGCACCCGTTTTGCCCCCAGCCCCACAGGCTACCTGCATTTGGGCGGCCTGCGCACCGCGCTGTACGCGTACCTGTTCGCCCGCAAAAACGGCGGCAGGTTCATCCTGCGCATTGAGGATACCGACCAGGAGCGCGAGGTGCCGGGCGCGGTGGAGCTGATTTACCACAGCATGCGCGAGGCGGGGCTTACCTACGACGAGGGGCCGGATGTGGGCGGCGATTACGGGCCGTACATCCAAACCCAACGGCGGGAGCTATACCTGCCCTATGCCCTTCAACTGGTGGAAAGCGGCGCGGCGTACCCGTGCTTCTGCACCAAAGAGGAACTTTTGGAGCGCCGCGACGCCGCGACCGCGCGGGGCGAGCAGTTTAAGTATGACAAGCATTGCTTGCATATCCCCAAGGCCGAGGCCAAACGCCGCATGGAGAGCGGAGAGCCGTACGTGATCCGCCAAAACGTGCCGCAAACCGGCGTGGCGAGCTTTGAGGATGCGCTTTTCGGCCATGTGGAGGTGCCCTGCGATACGCTGGACGATAACGTGCTGATCAAGGCCGACGGCCTGCCGACCTACAACTTTGCTAACGTCGTGGACGACCATTTAATGAAGATCAGCCACGTGATGCGCGGCACTGAGTATTTAAGCTCCACTCCGAAGTACAACCTGCTTTACGAAGCCTTCGGCTGGCAGGCGCCCGTTTACGTGCACCTGCCTGTTGTGATGAAAGATGCAACGCGTAAGCTCTCCAAACGGTACGGCGATCCGAGCTTTGAGGATCTGCTTTCGCAGGGGTTCGTGCGGGAAGCGATCATCAACTTTATCGCGCTGCTCGGCTGGTGCCCTAAGGAGGAACGCGAGTTTTTCACGCTTTCCGAGCTGGTGGACGCGTTTGATGTAAGCGGGCTTTCAAAATCTCCGTCCATTTTCAACATGGAGAAGCTGGTGTGGTTTAACGGCGAATACATTCAAAAAATGGATTTTGAAACCTACCTGCAAACGGTCACGCCGTGGTTCGATCAGGCGCTGGCCGGTCACGGCATGGATTACCGCCGCCTGGCGGAGCTGATGCAGGGACGTACCGAGGTATTCAACCGCGTGCCGGACAAGGTTCGTTTTTTGGCCGAACTGCCGGAGTATGACGCGGAACTATACACCCATAAAAAGATGAAAACAGACGGAATCGTGAGCCTTACGTCGCTTACGCTGGCGAGGACAGCACTGGCGGGGCTGAACGATTTTGGCGAAGAGGCTCTGAAGGAATGCCTGATGGGGCTGGCCGTACAAAACGGACTGAAAACCGGGCAGATGATGTGGCCGGTGCGCGTGGCGATCAGCGGGTTGGAAAGCACGCCCGGCGGCGCGACGGAAATCGCTTACCTGCTGGGGAAAACCGAAACCCTGCGCAGGCTGGATATTGGCATCGCCAAACTGTCGGCCGTAAAAGTGAAAGACGAGTAAGCGTAACGGATAAGTGAGGGAATCAAGAATATGTGTCAGGAGCAACATAACACCTATGATCCGGAGAAAATTGAGGCTAAGTGGCAGAAAAGGTGGATGGCGGAGGGCACTTTCAACGCCCGCTACCCCAGCGATAAGCCCAAGTTTTACGGGCTGATCGAGTTCCCGTACCCCAGCGGCGCGGGCCTGCACGTGGGGCATCCGCGCAGCTATACCGCCATGGATATTATCGCGCGCAAACGCCGCATGGAAGGATACAACGTGCTTTATCCCATCGGTTACGACGCGTTCGGGCTGCCGGCCGAAAACTACGCCATTAAGAACCACGAGCATCCCTCCATTGTTACACACCAGAATATCGCACATTTTCGGGAACAGCTGCAAAAGCTGGGCTTCTCGTTTGATTACACGCGCGAGGTGGACACCACCGACCCCACGTATTACAAATGGACGCAATGGATTTTTTTGCAGCTGCTTAAAAATGGCCTGGCCTACAAAGCGGAAATGCCCATCAACTGGTGCACCAGCTGCAAGTGCGGTTTGGCCAACGAAGAAGTGGTCGGTGGTTGTTGCGAACGTTGCGGGACCGCTGTAGAGAAAAGGGAGAAAGAACAATGGATGCTTGCGATTACCAAATATGCTGACAGGCTGGATAAAGATTTGGATACCGTGGATTATT
>JADGQP010000121.1 GCA_017881705.1 Christensenellaceae bacterium | reverse complement strand
GATGGAGCAGATTTTAACCGAATACCGGCGCGACGGCTCGGTGCTGGGTGTGCGCAAACCCTACCGGCATGAAAGCGGCAAGCGCCTGGAGCTTTTCGGCGAAAAACCGGAAACCCCGTTTGGGCCTGCGGCGGGGCCGCACACGCAGCTTGCGCAGAACCTGGTGGCCGCCTATGCGGGCGGCGCGCGCTTTATGGAACTGAAAACCGTGCAGAAGCTGGACGGGGAGGATCTGCCCGTTAGCAAACCCTGCATCCTTGCCGCCGCTGAGGGCTACAACGTGGAGTGGAGCACGGAACTGACCGTGCCCCAGGCGCTGGACGAGTATGTGAAGGCCTGGTTTGCCATAAAACTCATCAGCGCCGCTTTCGGACTGGGTGCGCGCGACGGGTTCGTGTTCAACATGAGCGTGGGGTACGATTTAGCCGGCATCCGCACGGAGAAGCTGGATCGCTTCATTGAAGGCTTAAAGGACGCGAGCGGAACCGCTGTTTGGCAAACGTGCGCCGCATGGGCGAAGGAACACCTGGCGGAGTTCGGCGGCCTTACCGCCGCAGACGTGGGTGCGTTTGACCCGCGCGTGTGCAGAAGCATCACGCTGTCCACCCTGCACGGCTGCCCGCCGGAAGAAATTGAGCGCATCGCCTCTTATTTAATCAAGGAGAAGGGACTGCACACCTTCGTAAAGTGCAACCCAACGCTGCTGGGCTACGCCTTCGCGCGCAAAACGCTGGATTCGCTGGGGTACGGGGACGTTGCTTTCGACGAACACCATTTTCAAAACGACCTGCAATATTCCGATGCTGTGCCAATGTTCGTGCGGCTTTCAACATTGGCGCAGTCGCGCGGGCTTGTGTTCGGGCTGAAGCTCAGCAATACCTTCCCCGTTAAAATCACACGCGGGGAACTGCCGGGCGAAGAAATGTACATGAGCGGCAAAGCGCTCTGGCCGCTGACCATTCATCTTGCGGAAACGCTGGAAAGAGCGTTTGACGGCAAGCTTCGGGTAAGCTATTCCGGCGGCGCGGATACGCAAAACGTTACAGCGCTGTTTGAAGCGGGCGTTTGGCCCATTACGCTGGCGACCACGCTGCTTAAGCCCGGCGGCTACAACCGCCTGCCGCAGATGGCCCGCGCGCTTGCGCAGGCCAAATACCGCACGTTTGAGGGCGTGGATATGGATAAACTTTCCGCGCTCGCTCAAAAAAGCCTGACCGACCCGCGTTACCGCAGGCCGCTCAAGCCCGCTGTACCCCGGAAAAACGACCGTGAGGTACCGCTGCTTTCCTGCTCGCTAGCTCCCTGTGCGGACGCGTGCCCCATCCATCAGGACATTTCCGCCTATATGGAGCTGGCCTCGCAGGGCCGCTATACGGAGGCGCTCAGCGTAATCTGCGAGCAGAACCCGCTGCCCAGCATTACCGGCAGCATCTGCAGCCACTTCTGCATGGGTGCCTGCGTGCGCAACCAGTATGATGAATCCCTGCAAATCCGTGAAGTCAAGCTGCTGGCGGCCCAGAAGGGCTTCGACGCATACCTGAACGCGCTTACGCCCGCGGGCGAACGCCCCGAGCGTGTGGCAGTGGTTGGCGGCGGGCCGGCCGGTATGGCGCTGGCGTTCTTTCTGGCGCGCGCCGGCGCGAAGGTGACGATTTTTGAACAGCGCGATGCGCTGGGCGGCGTGGTGCGCAACGCTATACCGGAGTTTCGCATTCCCGGCGAAGCCATCGACCGCGACGTCGCGATGCTGGGCAAGCTGGGCGTGCAAATCATTCGCAATACCCGCGCGGAAATGGCGCAGACGCTTTTGGAAAACGGCTTTACCCACGCGGCGCTTTGCTGCGGCGCGCAGGCGCGCGGAAAACTGGGCATAGCGGGCGAAACCAACGCCATCGCGTTTTTGGAACAGGCGAAAAAGTACCCGGACACGCTGGATATCGGGCGGCACGTTGTGGTGGCGGGCGCTGGCAACACCGCTATGGACGCGGCGCGCGAAGCCAAGCGCGTGCCAGGCGTGGAGAGCGTGACCATCGTATACCGCCGCACCCGGCGCGAAATGCCCGCGCTGGAGGAGGAACTGAACCTGGCGCTGGAAGAAGGCGTAACGTTCAGGGAGCTGCTTTCGCCCGAGTCGTTTGAAAAAGGAACGCTGACCTGCGAGGCGATGAAGCTGGGCGATCCGGACGAGAGCGGCCGCCGCAGCCCCGAGCCAACGGGAGAAACCCTCGCCCTGCCTTGCGACGCGCTGCTTTCCGCGGTGGGCGAGAAGCCGGATGTGGCCGAACTGCTGGAAAACAGCGTGAAGCTGGACGCGAAAGGAAAACCGACCGCGCGTAAACAGAGCGAGCGTATCTACGTGCTTGGCGACGCGCTGCGCGGTCCGGCCACCGTGGTGGAAGCCATCGCGGACGCGCAGGCTACGGCGGAAGATATACTGGGTATGCATGCATACAAGCGCCATTGCGAAACGCCTGAAACGGAATTGCTGGATCGCCGTGGCGTTATGGCGGAAGCCGGCGCGCCGGAAACCGAGTTTGCCCGCTGCCTGGGCTGCGACAAGGTGTGCCTCAACTGTGTGGACGTGTGCCCCAACCGCGCCAATGAGGCCGTGTGGCTAAACGGTGAACCGCAGGTGGTGCATATCGACGGCCGCTGCAACGAATGCGGCAACTGCGCGACCTTCTGCCCCTACAAGAGCGCGCCCTATTTAGACAAGCTCACCTTTTTTGCGGACGAGCAGGCTTTGCGCGACAGCGACAACCCGGGCTGGGCGATGCTTGCGGATGGCAGCGCGCTGGTGCGGCTGGACGGGCGCGAACAGTCGGTATCGCTGAACGATCCGGCTTTGCCCGCCGATATTGCCGCGCTGATGCGCGAAACCATTCGGAGCATGCCGTGGTTGTGCAAAGCCAGATAAAAACCGGGTTCTCCCGCGGGAGGTGAAGAAAACGTACCAATTCAGCGTAAACGGGCTGGCCGTGCAGACCGAACGGGATATGCCGATGCTTGATTTTTTGCGCGACGAACTGCGCCTGACATCGGTAAAAAACGGGTGCGGGGAAGGCGCGTGCGGCGCGTGCACCGTCCTTGTGGATGGGAAAAAGCAGCGCGCCTGCCTGATGACCACCCAAAAGGCGCAGGGTAAAGCCATCGTTACCGTGGAAGGGCTGACCTCGCGCGAAAAAGATGTGTACGCGTATTGCTTCGCCCAGGCTGGCGCGGTGCAATGCGGTTTTTGCATCCCGGGCATGGTGGTTTCCGCCAAGGCGCTGCTGGATCAGAACGTTTCACCGACCCGCGAGGACGTGAAAAAAGCGATTCGCGGCAACATCTGCCGCTGCACCGGCTACGCGAAAATTGAAAACGCCATTTTAACGGCGGCTGATTTTTTCCGCGAAAATCGCGCGGTGCCGACCGCGCCGGACAACGGCTTACTGGGCAGCGATCTGCAGCGTGTGGACGCGAGGGAAAAGGTGCTGGGCAACGGCGTGTTTACCGATGATATTGTGTTACCGGGCATGATATACGCCAAGGCGCTACGCAGCCGTTACCCGCGCGCGCGGGTGCTGAATATAGATATTACCCGCGCGCAGCGGCATCCGGATGTGGTGCGCGTGCTTACCGCACGGGATGTGCCGTTTAACAAAACCGGCCACCTGATTCCCGATTGGGATGTGATGATTGCCCAGGGGGACTGTACCCGCTATATCGGCGACGCAATCGCGCTGGTGGCCTGTCGCCATAAAGAAACGCTGGACGAAGCGCTGGCGCTGATTGATGTGACCTATGAGGAGCTTACGCCCGTGACCACGCCGCTGGAAGGGCTGGCCGAGGGCGCGCCGAAGCTGCACGAAGGCGGCAACCTCCTGACCCGCCAGCAGCTTACGCGCGGCGACGCAGATAGGGCGATTGCCGAGGCCGCGTACGTGGTAACGCAGCATTATTCCACCCCGATGACCGACCATGCCTTTATGGAGCCGGAGTGCGCCGTGGCGCAGCCGGACGGGAACGGCGGGGTGATCCTGTATACGGGCTCCCAATCGATTTACGATGAAAAGCGCGAAATCGCGCGGATGCTTAGCCTCCCGCCGGAAAAGGTGCGCTCCATCTCCTCGCTGGTGGGCGGCGGCTTCGGCGGCAAAGAAGATATGAGCGTGCAGCATCACGCGGCGCTGATGGCGTGGGCCACGGGGCTGCCTGTGAAGGTACGCTTTTCCCGCCAGGAAAGCCTGGACTGCCATGTAAAACGTCACGCCATGGAAATGGATATTACCACCGCCTGTGACGCAAAGGGAAACCTGACCGCCATGAAGGCGCTCATCATCAGCGACTGCGGTGCATACGCGTCGCTGAGCGCGCCGGTGATACAGCGCGCCTGTACCCACGCGGGCGGCCCGTACCACTACCAAAACGTGGACATCGTGGGGCTCAGCGTATATACCAACAACATCCCGGGCGGCGCGTTCCGCGGTTTCGGGGTAACGCAAAGCTGTTTCGCGGGGGAAACG
>JADGQP010000120.1 GCA_017881705.1 Christensenellaceae bacterium | reverse complement strand
CGACCTGGCCCCCTGCGTCCGCGCGCTGGTACGGCAAAGGGATGCTGGCGAGAACCGGTATACGCTGGCGCTGCGCTTTCACAACACGGTTTGCCGCTTGATCGCGGAAGTCTGCGAGGCGTTACGAAAGCGTTATGACGTAAACACCGTGGCGCTCAGCGGTGGAGTGTTCCAAAATCGCCTGCTGCTGGAGCGCGTGCTTCCCATGCTTAACAACGCAGGGTTTGAAACCCTGCTTAACCGCCTTGTGCCGGCCGGCGACGGGGGAATTTCGCTTGGGCAGGCCTATGTCGCCCGCTGCGTATGCGGGCAGGGAAAGGAGTTTTGCCAATGTGCGTCGCCGTCAGCGGGAAGTTAATTGAGAAGGAAGACGGCCGCGGGAAAGTGAACGTCCGCGGCAACGTGATTGCGGTGGAACTGGGCATTGTGGACGCGGAAGTTGGCGATTATGTGCTGGTGCACGCGGGCTGCGCCATAACGCGGATGAGCCGCGCGCAAAGCGACGAGCTGGACGTGCTTTTGGAGGAAACCGGCCTATGAGCGACTCTCAGCGGCTGGAACACTTTATTAAAGCCTACGACGGCCCGCCCGTACGGTTGATGGAAGTCTGCGGCACACATACCCACAGCATTTTCCAATATGGAATCCGCGGGTTGCTGCCGCCAAACATCACACTGGTTTCCGGCCCCGGCTGCCCCGTGTGCGTAACGCCTGCGGGGTTTATCGACCGTGCAGCGGAACTGGCTCTGCAGGGCGGCTGGACGCTGTGTACTTTCGGGGATATGATGCGCGTACCCGGCGAAAAGGGAAACCTGCTGGATGCGAAGGCATCGGGCGGCGACGTACGCGTGATGTACTCGCCCATGGACGCGCTGCGCTGGGCGGCACGGGAGCCGGAGCGCACGTTCGCCGTGGCGGCCGTTGGGTTTGAAACCACAATTCCGGCATACGCGCTGCTGTTGGAACGCCTTGCGGCAGAGAATGTTGACAATGTGCGGCTGCTGACGGCGCTCAAGGCGATGCCGCCCGCGCTGAATTGGATCTGCGAAAACGACCCCGCCGTGGATGGGCTGATCGGCCCCGGCCACGTAAGCGTAATCACGGGCAGCGATGCGTTTGCGCCGCTGTGCGCGTGCTACCGTATTCCGTTGGCCGTGGGCGGGTTTGAGTATGAGCAGATTCTCGCCGCGATTGCCGACCTGCTTTCGCAGCTGAAAAGCGGGCTTTGCCAGGCGCATAACCTGTACCCCGAGGCGGTGACGAAGCAGGGCAACCTGCGTGCGCAGGCGCTGATGGATCGGTATTTCACGCTGGCGAATACGACGTGGCGCGGGCTGGGGGAAATCGAAGCGTCCGGCTACGAGCTGCGGCCGGAGTTCGAGCGTTTCAGCGCGGACGCTTGGCGTGCGGACGACGGGCACGGGGAAAAGGCGGGCTGCCTGTGCGGGCGGGTCATCATGGGGCGCGCAGAACCTCGTGAATGCCCGAATTTCGGCACACTCTGCACGCCCGCGACACCGTTGGGGCCGTGCATGGTCACTGCAGAGGGCGCGTGCGGCGTCTGGTACGCAAACAGATGCAACGGATAAGGGAGGACTGGCTAATGAAGATTACATCCGCCCACGGCGGCGGCGGCAAACTGATGAACGTGCTGATTCACGATATTTTCGTAAAACACTTTGCCAATGAAACCCTCAGCGCTATGGAGGACGCGGCGATTTTACCCGCACCCGGAGCCCGACTTGCGTTTACAACCGACTCCTTCGTGGTCACACCCCTGTTTTTCCCCGGCGGGGACATCGGCAGGCTGGCTGTGTGCGGCACGGTGAACGACCTGTTAATGCGCGGCGCGACCCCCCGATACCTCAGCGTCGGCTTTATATTAGAAGATGGGTTGGATACGGACGCGCTGGAGAGGGTCGCCCTATCCATGAAAAAAGCCGCCGACGAGGCGGGCGTTGCGATTGTCGCGGGCGACACCAAGGTAGTCGAGGGCCGGGGCGGGCTGTACATCAACACCTCCGGCATCGGGCTTGTGGAAACGGCGCTGAACATCAGCGCCCATAACGCGGCGGATGGCGACGCGGTGTTGCTGAGCGGTTACCTGGGCAACCACCACGCGTGCGTGCAATCCGAAAGGTTGGGCATCCAAAACGCCATACAAAGCGATTGCGCGCCGCTTAACGGGATGGTGCTGGGTCTGCTGAACGCGGGCGTGGAAGTGCACGCTCTGCGCGATATAACGCGTGGCGGCCTGGCTTCGGTGCTTAGCGAAATTGCCGAAGCCTCCAATGTGGGTATCCACCTGGAAGGCGGACTAACGTTTGCCGACCCGGAAGTGAGCGGCTTTTGCGATATTCTCGGGCTGGATCCGCTCTACATGGGCAACGAGGGTAAGTTGGTGGCGTTTATACCGCAAAGGGACGCGCTTGCCGCCCTTACCGTGGTGCGTAACGCGCGCTACGGGCAAAACGCGCAGATCATCGGCACGGTGCGCGCGGACGATGGGCTGTCGGTGACCATTCGCACACGTTCGGGCGGTACGCGCCGCATCGAATCGCTGCTGGGCGAAGGTCTGCCCAGAATCTGCTGAACTGCGTATCAAAAAAGTAGACTTCGCCACTTTTTTGAGTTTCGGGTGCTGTTTGCGGCGCAGCCGCAAACTCCCCGCCCGCCCGGCTAAGCCTGGCGATACGAAAACAGTCAGAGGGCTTTGGCCCTCCGACGCCTCCTGGGATATTGAATTTTACAGCCTAAAACGGCCT
This sequence comes from Christensenellaceae bacterium, assembly GCA_017881705.1. GTDB lineage: Bacteria > Bacillota > Clostridia > Christensenellales > Aristaeellaceae > CAXXOK01. Next base: position 5,686 of record JADGQP010000120.1, on the reverse strand, counting down.
CCGGATGGCTTCCGGAGGCCATTTTGCAACTTATTTTACCTTTTCAGGCGTTTGCATGCCTGGCGGCGACGCGTGCCGCCTTACTGTGCGCCACCCACAGCGTGAGCAACCAACCGGCGATGCCGCAGGCGACGATCAGCAAGCCCAGTAGCGCGTCGTCCGCCGTCATTTCAAAAAACGATTCACCGTCCGCCACACGGAAAATACCGTCTACCGTCCACATGAGCGACGCGCCCCAGTACATCAGGCTCAGCGTGCCCATTTTCCACGCGGGTTTCGCGGCGCCGCTTTTCCATAAAACGGTGGATATGGCCGCGGCTAAAAGCGTTAGCAACAAACACATAGCATTACGCTCCCTGACCCGCGCGTTTTACCTGCGCGTTTTGAACCCGACGTTCGATAATCCGCGTGCCCAGGTACCATACGATCGTTACGAACACCACCATGCCGCCGCCGACCGTGAGAATTTCCATCAGCATGGGGTGGATATCGGCGGGGTTGCTCATGGCGGTTAAAAAAGGCGGCCACGGAACCACTTCTCCGTGCCAGATGTGTTCGATAGCCAACAGAAAAACGCCGCCCCAAAGCATATTGTTAAGCCACCCCAGTTTACGGCTCCACAGTATCACGTTTTCTGTATAACTTTTTACCTGTGTGCCAGCCTTGTTCGCAGCTTCTTCCTTCTTTTGTACACGCTTACGAATCACCGTAACCACAATCGCCTCTGCGGCGGGCGCAAGGAAACATGCCATTTTTACAACCTCCTTATCGATTTTCGTTTTCCGGGCGTTACCGGCGCACCCTTTACGCGGCGACGATATCGCGAGGATTTAAAGTGTTCTTTTTTATCCATACCGCATTGTATACTGATGCGAAGGAGAACGCAATTGACGGAACAAAATAAAAACAGAAAACGGGAGGTGGAAAGGATTGTTTTACCATGAAAACGAGGAGGTTTTTCCCTTGTCAGGATTGACTTTACCATACGAATGCCCTACAATATGGTTAATCCTGCGGATAGTTGCCAAACCCGCTGATTCCGCGTTGGTTTGCTCCATACATTTGGTTACGTTAACCACACAGCGCACGCGTATATCCGGTGAACAATGACGTTCCGGCGGACGTTTTTTTGGCGCTACCCCGCCTATGTCTATGAAACGCAAAATTGACAACGCGACCCATGGTTCCCCCCATTATCCATAATTCATACTTAAGGAGGTACTTCGTCATGGCTGTCAAAAAGAAATCTATCGGTACCCTGCTGCTGGGCGAGTGGAACACGCAGACCATCGTAGGCGTAGCCTTGGGCGCGGCTCTGTTCGGCGTGCTGATGGTGTACGGCGGCATACCGGTGTTCACCAATACCAAGCTATCTTCCGCGTATATCGTGCCGGTCATCGTCGGCGCGCTGTTCGGGCCGCTGCCCGCCGCGCTGGCCGCGTTCATCGGCAATGTGTTTGCCGATCTGCTGGGCGGCTGGGGCTTCTGGTTTGACTGGTCCATCGGCAACGCTGTAGCTGGGTTCGTCGTCGGTCTCCTCCCCCTGTACGGCGCAAATATCAAAGCGGGCGTGTTTGGTGTTAAGCACGCGATCATCTACACCGTGCTTGCGATTCTGGGCACGGCGCTGGCGTTTGGCGTGGTGACCCCGCTGTTCACACTGATGTTCTTTGGCGGCGAACTCACCATCACCTACCTGCAGGCGCAGGCGGCCGTAATAAGCGACGCGAGCGTTTTCGTGGTTGTCGGCTTGCCCATCCTGTTCGCGTTGGCGGCCCGGTATAAGAGCCAACAGGGTCTGAAAATGGAAGATGCCGACGACACTCAGGGGAAAGCGTAACAGGCCTTCAAAACACCGAAATATACCCTCGGTCTGAGGAAGGAGCGCCATGAAACCGCCCGAACCTGTAATTGTGTTTGACCATTTCAGCTTCCGTTACGAATCCCAGACGGAACCAACGCTTGTGGATATCAGCCTGACGATCCATAAAGGCGAGAAAGTGCTGATTCTGGGCCCGAGCGGAAGCGGCAAATCCACCCTGGGCAGCGTGATTAACGGTTTGATTCCCTACTACTACAAGGGCGAAATCACCGGCACCTGCCATGTGAACGGTATTGAAGTGCAGGACGCAGCCGCAAAGCACAGGCTCGGCTGCGTCGGCACCGTCCTGCGGGACAGCGACGCGCAGTTCGTCGCCCTTTCCGTAGGCTAGGATATCGCCTTTTCGCTGGAAAACCAGAACATGCCCCGAAAAGAGATGCTGCCGCTGGTTGCGCAGGCGGCGGCGCTGGTGGGGATGGATGGGATGCTCAACCGCCTGCCCTATGAATTATCGGGCGGGCAAAAACAAAAAGTGGCGTTGGCCGGCGTGCTCCACGGCAGAGTGGATATTCTGCTGTTTGATGAACCGCTGGCTTCGCTTGACCCTAAGGCCGGCATGGACGCCATGGAGATGATCGACAACCTGCGCCGGGACTTGGAGGTTACGACCCTTATCATTGAACACCGGCTGGAGGATGTGCTGTACCGTCCTGTGGACCGGATTATCGTGCTCAACGCGGGGCGCGTGGTGGCGGAGGGATCGCCCGACGATATTTTAAAATCGCGGGTGCTCAAACAATACGGGATTCGCGAACCTCTCTACGTTTCCGCGCTGATGGACATCGCGCCCGATATCCCCCTGCCGGAGGGGCCGCTGGATCAACCCGGCGCGCTGAACCTTTCCGCGTACCGCGAGGCGTTTACAAAGTTCATTCAAGTGGAGCCGCCCGCGCCTTCGCCCGAAAAGGGTGAACCGCTGATGGCCGTTCAGGGCGTGACTTTCGCGTATGAGGACGTGCCTGTGCTGCAAAATGTGCGCCTGACCATCCACCCCGGCGAGCGTATTGCTCTTATGGGGGAAAACGGAGCGGGGAAAAGCACGCTGGCACGGCTGCTGTGCGGTGTGGAAAGACCCGTGCAGGGGCGAATCCTCTGGCAGGGCAAAGATTATACAACGATGAGCATCGCGCAGCTGGCCCAAAAGATCGGCTACGTTATGCAAAACCCCAACCAGATGCTGGTAAAGGACATCGTAATTCAGGAAGTGCGCCTGGCGCTGGAACTGCGACGGTTCCCCAAAGAGGAAACCGAACGCCGCGTACGGCAGGCGCTTACGCTTACCGGCCTTTATCCCATGCGCAACTGGCCGATTGGCGCGCTGAGCTATGGCCAGAAAAAGCGTGTGACGATCGCCGTGATGCTTGCGCTGGAACCCTCCATACTGATTTTGGATGAACCGACTGCCGGACAAGATTTTGCGCACTATACCGAAATGATGACTTTCGTGGAAAAACTGTCTAAGGAAAACGCCATGACGGTGCTGTTTATTACCCACGACCTGCACCTGGCGCTGGAATACACCGACCGCGCGGTATTGCTCTCCCGCGGGCAGATCATCGCCGACGGCAACACGTTCGATGTGCTCTGCGATGAAACGCTGCTTTTACAAGCCAGCCTGAAAAAAACATCTTTAATGGAGATGGCGCAAAAGCTGAATATCAACGCCTCCGCGTTCGTAAGGCGATTCACGGCGTTTGAGAGGGGGCTTGCGCGTGGATAACCGTTTCATCATCCCGCTGATACCCGGCCGGGAACGCCTGCAGCGCCTGACCGGCGCCACAAAGGTGCGGCTCTTTACAGCTACGTTGTTTGTGCTGATGGTATCGTTCGACCTGCGTATACTCATTCCCGGGCTGGTGCTGCAATGCGTTCTGCTGGCTTCCATCCACCCCAGCCTTCACAAGCTCAGGTTTATCATTGTATTCATCATCATCACCAACGCGATCAACATCCTGTTGTTTTTTCTGGCCGACCCGCTGATCGGCTCCAAACTGGCGGGAAGCACGACGGTGCTGTTCAGCCTGAGCAGCCATTTTCCGTTCACAGGGGAAACGCTGTGGTATTTTTTCGCGCGGCTTTCTAAAATCGCCAGTGTGTTCGTGGCAAGCCTCTGGTTTGCGCTGAGCATCACACCCAGCCAGCTGGCCTCGGGCCTTTATTCGCTGAAGTTCCCTTATAAAGTTTGCACGATGATTTCGCTGGGACTTCGCTACATTCCGGATATCCTGCGCGATTATGAAAATACGAAAGCCGCCATGCAGATGCGTGGGCTGGAGCTTGACCCTAAGAAAACCTCGCTTGGCGCGAGGCTGAAGCAAACGACGCTGATCCTGTTTCCGTTGGTGATTATCACGTTTGAAAAGGTAGGCGTGATCGCCAACGCAATGGAACTACGCGGTTATGGGCAGGGAAAGAAGCGCAGTTATTACTGCGAGCCGGAAACCACGCGCGACGATATTGTAGTCCAGATCCTGGCGGCGGCGCTGTTTCTTGTGTTTGCCGTGTACATCGTCACAGGCTGGATCAGCCCCCACCCCGATCTTTGGTACCCCTTCAGGTGACGCCGATGTGGAAGCAGGAACAGTTTGTACAGGAGCTTCGCGGGCTGCTGAGCATTCCCACGGAGTATGACCCCACCACAGTATCGGATAGCGAGCCCTATGGGCACGCAATCGCGCTGGGGCTTGACTATATCCGCGTGATCGCCCTGCGCGATGGCTTTACGGTCAGGGAGTTCGGCGGCCACGCGATCGCCATCCTGTACGGCGAGGGCGAGCGGCGGGTGGAAGCTGTGTCCCACTTAGACGTTGTGCCCGCGGGCGTGGGCTGGACCGTACCGCCCTACGAGGCGCGTGTGGTGGGCAACCGCCTGTACGCCCGCGGCGCGCAGGATATGAAAACCGCGCTGTGGCTGACTTACGCGGCGCTTAGAAACCTCCGCGACGAGGGAGTGTCGTATCAGCGGCAGATTCGCATCGTGATCTGTGCGGACGAGGAACGCACCATGCGCGATATCGTCCGCTATTTGGACAGCGAAGGGTTGCCGGATTTCGCCTTTACGCCGGACGGTGGCTTTCCCCTCTGCATTGGGGAAAAAGGGGATCTGGTGTTGTACCTGGACGCGCCGGTTACAAGCCGGATACGCCGGATGGAGGGCGGCCGCGCGGCGAATGTGGTGTGCGATGAGTGCGCGCTTACCCTGAGCCCAGCGGACGTTCTGACCGCCATAGCGTTTCTGCAAAGCAAAGGCTGGGTATACACTTTGGAAAGCGGCGAGGAGCCGGTGATCCGTATTCACGGCAAGGCGGCGCACGCATCAACGCCGTACCGGGGGGACAACGCGGCGCTCAAAGCGCTGGCACTGGCAAGCGAGGCGTTTCACGAGGATTGGGCAAGGGAACTGCTTGCGGCACTTGGCGACCCTTACGGCGCGGGTCTTGACCTGGCGGGCGATTATCCGCCCATGGGTTATGCCAGCGTCGGGCTGAACATTCTTACTCTCGAGGCAGGCAGGTTCCACGGCGAAACGGATATCCGCTTTCCCGCGCCGCTGACCGCCGAAGGCCTTACGGAGGAAACGAGGCGCAGACTGCCCACGTTCGCCGTGCGGAATGTTTACGCGGAACCGGTTGTGCTGCACTCGCCCGAGAATCCCTTCGTGCGGACGCTGCTGAACAACTACCGCGCGCATTATCCGGCGGACGATTCGCCGCCTTACGTGAGCGGCGGCGTGACCTACGCGAAGGTATACGCGGGGCACTGTGCGGCCTACGGGCCGGCGCGCCTGGGGGATACGACGCCTGT
>JADGQP010000011.1 GCA_017881705.1 Christensenellaceae bacterium | reverse complement strand
GATCTGGTTGCAGGCAGGATCGACAACCTGACAACCCGCGAAAGCAGCACTTTTCCGCCGTTCCCCGAATTTTTGCAGAAAATCGTTGAAGCGGGGGGGCTTATGAAAGCCATGGCGGGGGGCGAGCTGAAGTGACCTACCGCATCACCCTGGTACCGGGCGACGGCATTGGGCCGGAAATTGTGGACAGCGCCGTACGGGTGCTCAACGCCGTTGGGCAAAAATACGGACATGCCTTTGTATACGACACGGCGCTTGCGGGCGGCTGCGCCATCGATCGGTTCGGCGAGCCGCTGCCCGACGAAAGCCTGCGTAAGTGCCTGGACAGCGACAGCGTGCTGTTGGGCGCGGTGGGCGGCCCCAAGTGGGACGGTCTGCCCGGACACCTTCGGCCGGAGCGCGCGCTGCTGGGCATTCGCAAGGAACTGGGGTTGTTTGCCAACCTCCGCCCCGTGAAGCTGATGAAGGTACTGGCCGACGCTTCGCCGCTTCGTGCGGACGTCGCCGGGCGTGGGGTGGATTTGCTGATTGTGCGCGAGCTGACCGGCGGCATGTACTTCGGCCCCCGCGGCCGCGGGCGTGACGAAACGGGAGAGAACGCGTTCGACACCGAGATTTACAGCCGCGCGGAAATTGAACGTATCGGCCGCGTGGGTTTTAAAACCGCACGCAAACGCGGAAAAAAGCTAACGAGTGTGGACAAGGCCAACGTGCTGGAAAGTTCCCGCCTGTGGCGCGAAACCATGCACGAACTGGCGCTGGAATATCCGGACATTGCCTATACCGACATGCTGGTGGACAACTGCGCCATGCAGCTTATCCGCGACCCGTCGCAGTTTGACGTGATCGTAACCAGCAACCTTTTTGGGGATATCCTTTCGGACGAGGCAAGCCAACTCACAGGCTCCATCGGGCTGCTCGCCTCCGCGTCGCTGGGCGCGGGTACGCGCGGAATGTACGAACCCATACACGGTTCCGCGCCGGACATCGCTGGGCAGGGCGTGGCCAACCCAATCGCCACCATTCTTTCCGCCGCGATGATGTTAAACCTCTCCTTTGGGCTCAAGCGGGAAGCCGACGCGGTGGAAACCGCGGTGGAAGCCGTGCTGGCGGCGGGTGCGCGAACGCGGGATATTGCGGCGGGCGGGGCTTACGTGACAGGCGCGGAGATGACGGAGCGGATTATCAAGGCTCTGTAATATTTTAAAATTATGCAAAACAGCCTGCGGACGTTTGTGTCCGCGGGCTGTTTTGTGTAAATCCGATTTGCCGTAAACCGCGTGTGCGGCCGATAAGGCGGCGAAGCTGTTTTTACTTTTAGAACTTATACGGTTCAGCGAAGGTTTGCTTCAATCTTCTCGGGGGTTACCAGGGGTTTTCCGTCCGCGGCCAGCATCACGGTCAGCCCGGCGCCATAGCCGTGTGCGTGGTAGAGGTAGTTCACGCCTGTTTTTTTATCCACCCAAATTTCCATAGTGCTCATCGTGCCCTGCGAATAGGTTTTTTCAAACCGCTTATCGTCTTCCCACATGGCGCACCGCCCCTTTACGTTGTTTTATTTCACCGGTACAGCATACCATGCGGACGCTGTTTTAGCAAAACCTTCGGCTGCAAACCGCGCGGAGGAGGCGGCGTTGTCTGCTGGGGCGCTTGAAAGTGCGGCACAGCGGGATGGACGTTCTGGCGGAAAACAGATAAAAAATTTTATCAGAGGGGTTGACAAGGAGGGGGAAGCTCGTGTATCATGAATTTACTGAAGCGGTTAAGTGAATGGTAAAAGGAGGCGGTGGCTTGAAACACGTCAATATCAAGGATGTGGCCAGGGAAGCGGGCGTGTCCACCACCACCGTCAGCTATGTGCTTAACCAAACCCCTTCCCAGAGCATCAGCCCGGAAACGACGGAACGTGTATGGCAGGCGGTACGCACGCTCAACTATGTGCCTAACCTTAACGCGCGCAGCCTCACCAGCCAGAAAACCAACCTGATCGGCGTGGTCATTCCCCAAACCGAACCGGGCAAGGAATTTATGTTTGCCAATCCTTTTTACGGCGAGCTGCTTTCCGCCATCGAGTACACCGCGCGTCGTAACGGTTACCACCTGCTGCTTTCCGGGCCGGATCCGGACCAGAGCTACATCAACATTGCCCGCAACCGAAGTGTGGACGGTATTATCATCGTAGGTTCGTACCCCAGCAAGAGCCTCAACGAGCTGCACCAGCTGGCTGTACCGGTGGTGCTGGTGGACACCTACGTGAAGGACGACGTTTTTCACACCATCGGCATCGACGACCGGCTGGGAGGCCAGTTGGCCACCCGATACCTGCTGGAGCACGGCCACCGCGATATCGCCTTCGTTTCCGGCTCGGTCAGCGAACAGGGCGTGGTGCAGAAGCGCTTTATGGGGTATATGGACGCGTTGAACGAATACGGGCTTTCGATGAACGAGAAATACCTGTATCTGGGCACCGTGAGTTATGATTTTGCACAGTCTGTAGCGGAAGAGATGCGGCTGCGCGGCAACCGCGAAACTGCGGCGTTTGCTACGGCGGATATTCTGGGCATGGGGCTGATTAAGGGCCTTCGCCGTCTGGGCCGGCGCGTGCCGGAAGATCTGTCCATCGTGGGGTTTGACGATCTGGACGTTGCGCGTATGAGCGATCCGTCGCTGACCACCATACACCAGAACATTGCGGAAAAAGGGCGCAACGCCGTGCAGATTATTCTGGATGCGGCGGATGGCGTGAGCGGCAAGCAGGAGCGCATCCTGCCCGTAAGCATCGTCGAGCGGGATTCGGTCGCCAATCTGGCGCCACAGGGAAGGATCAACACATGATACGTCATTTGGGCGAGCAACTGGTACCCTTTATGGACAGCGGTTTTGCGCGTGACCCCGAAATGCCGCTGCTCGGCCAAGCCGTTACGGTGCGCTGCCGCGCGGAAAACACGGCGGACGCTCCCGCGCTTCTATTGCGCGCGCAGGATGGCAACCGGGAAATTGCGGGGCAAAGCGCGGACGGGCGTACTTACGCGTTTGAACTGGGCGCGTTCAGCAGCCCGCAGACCGTGAGCTACCGTTTTGCAAGCCAAAGCGAAAGCACGGGCTGGTATAAGTTCGAGGTGGTTTCTCGGGAAACTGTGGATCAACCCTTGCGCTGTTACCGTGACGGAAACCGGCTGTTGGTTGCTCTTTGCGCGGATGTTACGCTGGTTTTGGCGGGTGGGGAAACCCTGACCATGGCGCTTTCCCAGCGGGCCGCGGAAGGCGAACCCTGCGAGGGCGGCGAGCTTTTACTGCCGGATGGCTTTTCGATCACGGCTGATCGAGGTTCTCTTTGGGTACTTAAACGGTTAAGTGAACCAGTGGCGGAATGCAAGCGTTATACGCTCCTGCGCGCCGCCGACGGCCGCGTGGTGAAAGTGGACATGGAAATGTCGCTGGCGCGGGGCCTTATCCTGGGTACGGGAGAACGTTTCGATTCGGTCAACCGCGATGGACGCACAAGCGACTGCCGCGTGGTGGAAAAGTACACCCACCAGGGCGAGTACAGCTACCTGCCCGTGCCGTTTTTCCTGACGGACAAGGGCTACGGCTGGTACCGCCAGAGCGATATGCCGACGCAAATGCGATTTTCCGACATGGCGACGATCGCGCAGGAAACCGAAGGCGAATCCCTTACACGCGATGTACTGTGGTTCGGCAGGCCCGCCAAGGTGCTGCAAAACTTCGTTCTGGCTACGGGACGGCCCGCGCTGCCGCCGGAGTGGGCTTTTGGCGTGTGGATCAGCTCCAACGGCTGGAACACCGACGCGGAAGTGGACGTTCAGCTGGAAGCGTTAAGCCATTACCGTTATCCGGCGGACGTGATGGTGCTGGAACAGTGGAGCGATGAGCGTACTTTTTACAGCTGGCATCCTACCCATTGGCGTGACCCGGCCGCGATGGTACGGCGCGTGCGCGGCGCTGGGTTGCACCTTGTGCTGTGGCAGATTCCCGTAATCAAGCGTGAAAAAAACGGGGAGGTCGGCGAGGCGCTGGAAAACGACGAGCGCGAAGCGGCGGCCAAAGGCTACGCGGTGAAGCGTGCAGACGGCACCCCCTACCGCATTACGGAAAACTGGTTTTCGGACAGTATGCTGTTGGATTTTACCAACCCCGAAGCGGTAAAGTGGTGGTTTAACAAGCGCAAGCCGCTGCTCGAACTGGGTGTGGAAGGCTTTAAAACCGACGGGGGCGAGTTTCTCTACGAAAAGGCGGCGCGTCTGTACGACGGAACGAGCGGGCTTACGGCGCACAACCTTTACCCCATGCAATACGAAAGCGCCTACCGGCAGTTTCTGCTGGACAACGGCGTGGCCGGCGTTACCTTCAGCCGCGCGGGGTATGCGGGCGCGCAAACCTGCCCCGTGCATTGGGCGGGCGACCAGGTAAGCGAATGGAGCGAACTGCAAAGCCAGCTGACAGCCGGCCTTTCCGCGGGATTATCCGGCGTGCTGTTTTGGAGCTTTGACATCGGCGGCTTCGCGGGCCCGATACCCAACGCGGAACTGTACCTGCGCTCCACGGCCCTGGGCTGTTTCTGCCCCGTGATGCAATGGCATTCGGAGCCGCGAACCGGGCAGTTTTCCGGCGGAATGGGCGAGCAATACATAAACGACCGAAGTCCCTGGAACCTGGCCGAGAAGCTGGGCGATGAAAAGGTGCTTACCCTCGCGTGCGATTTTGCCCGCTTAAGGCAGACGCTTCGGCCGTATCTGTGGCGGGAAGCGCGGCATTGCGTGGAAGCGGGGCGGCCGATGATGGCGCACCTGTGCCTGGACTTTCCGGCCGATCCGCGCGCTTTTGCCACGGACGATGAATTTATGCTTGGCCGCGAGCTGCTGGTGGCACCGCTGACGCATCCGGGCGAGGATGTGCGTACCGTATATTTGCCCGCCGGCACGTGGACAGAATTTTTTACCAAGGAAACGTTCCGGGGGCCGTGCGAAATACGGGTGAGCTGCCCGCTGTCGCGCATACCGGTTTATCAAAGGGGGAACGGGTATGCGGGAGATTGAGATAGAGCCGTGGAGCGTTCGCACAACTTCCGCGGTGGACGATTATTGCGAATCGGTTTTTTTCCTGGGCAACGGCCAGCTGGGCGTTCGCGGTTTCGGAGCCTGGGCGTGCAAAGACGCGCCGCAGGCGCACGCGATTTTCAAAGCCGGGCTTTTCAGCCGGATTAAACCCGGTATTACCGATATGGTACAGCTGCCGGACGCGCTGGCCCTTTGTCCCGAAGGCTTGCGGTCCCGCGATGTGGAACAGTCGCTGGATCTGCGCGCGGGAGTGCTTACGCACCGCTGGAGCGTTGGGAAAACACACCTGGAAATGCGGCGGATGGTCAGTATGGCCGACCGCCAGCTGACCCTGCAGCGGCTTATCCTCACGGCGGGAGAAGCGGGCGAATACGCTGTGGAAGCCATAGCGGACGCCGAAGTGCGCAACCTCCCTGTGAACGACGACCAGATGACGGAGGCTACCGAGCTGGTGCGACTGCTTCGCCTTGAGGAGATTAGCGAAGGGCGGATGCGGCTTGCCACGCTTGCCGAAGGGACGTCGGTGGAACTGCACTGGCAGATCGAAAGCGACCGCCCCGCGCAAAGTTCCTGCACCGTACGGGGCGAAACGTCGGTTACCCGCCTGAGAGTGCGGATGAACGCCGGTGAAACGTGGACGGTGGAAAAGCGCGTGCGCGTGCTTGTGAACGGTGAAACGCCCAACACTGACGCGGCTGATCCCTGGGCGGAAAACGCGAAGGCGTGGGCCGCGCTTTGGACCGATTGCGACGTGGAAGTGGATTCTGCCGACACACAGCTGCAGGGCGCGCTGCGTTACGATATTTTTCAGATGCTAGGCAGCAGGTCCTCGGCCGACCGGCGCACTTCCGTGGGCGCGCGCGGGCTGACGCATGGCCGCTATAAGGGCAATACCTTCTGGGACACCGAGATTTTTCTGTTGCCTTTCTACCTGTGGACGTCGCCGGACGTCGCTAAAAGCCTGCTTTTATACCGCGCGGATCGCCTGCCCCAGGCGCGGGCGCTGGCG
>JADGQP010000119.1 GCA_017881705.1 Christensenellaceae bacterium | reverse complement strand
CGGCGCGCCATGCCCCGTGGAAGTCGCCCTGCATAACAACCAGCTGCGCGTTACACTGGATACGAGCGGCGATGCGCTGAACCGCCGCGGATACCGCACCTGGAACGGCGAGGCGCCGCTTCGGGAAACGTTGGCAGCCGCGCTGGTGGAATTATCCCCCTTGCGGCCGGAACTACCGCTGTACGATCCGTGCTGCGGCACCGGCACGCTTTTGGTGGAAGCCGCAATGATTGCCACACACCGCGCGCCGGGGCTTACGCGGACGTTCGCCTGCGAACGCTACCCCTGGATGCCCCAAAACGAAACGCAGGCGCTGCGCGCCCAAGCCGAGGCGGAGTTTCAGCCGGAAACCTCTTTTGATATCGGCGGCAGTGATATCTACCTCGAAGCCATCGAACTTTGCCTGAAACATATCGAGCAGGCGGGTTTCGCCTACCGCATCCCCGTGGAAACGGAGGATCTGCGCCGTTTGCAGCTGCCGCAGGAACGCGGCGTGTTTCTGTGCAACCCGCCCTACGGTGAGCGCATGGGCGACCAGGAAAGCTGCCACGCACTCTATCGGGAGCTTGGGCTACTGCTGAAACGCCATCCCGCGTGGAGCATGGGCGTTATCGCCTCCGACCCCGCGTTTGAGCGGTTTTTCGGCCGTCGCGCCCAGAAAAAACGCCGCCTATACAACGGGCGGCTGGAATGCGAGTTTTTCGTGTTCGATTCGGAAAAGTAAAACGCAACAGCCAGTTTGGGGGCTTTGCCTGTCTCTTTTTTGTCAATACATTATATAAATTTCCGGCCTTGCGAATCGCTGCTTACGGTTCGCCCGGGCCGGAAACCGTGTTTTCTTCCTGAAAATCCTTCTCCGCCGGCGGAAGCTGGTCGCAAACCAACAGCAGCGCGTCTTCACCGTTGTCCTCGTAATAGTGTTTGCGTACGCCAAGACGCACGAAGCCCAGGCTTTCGTACAACTTCAGCGCCACGGCGTTGCTTTTGCGCACCTCCAGCGTAAGGTAGGTAACACCCAGGTTGGCGGCATACCGCATCAGCGCGTCCATCAGCGCGCGGCCTATGCCCCGCCCACGGCAGGCTACCGTTACCGCCACATTGGTGATGTGCGCTTCGTCAAAAATCATCCACGCTCCGGCGTAGCCGATAATCTCGCCGTTTTCCTCGGCAACCAGGTAACGCGCGCAGGCGTTTTTTTCCATTTCGCGCAGAAAACTCTGGCGCGACCACGGCATGGCGAAAGTCGCCAGCTCAATGCTGTGCACCGCGTCCACGTCCCCGGTGGTCATGCGTCGGATGGTCATGCCTTTTCCGCCTTCAATTTCGCTGCGCGTGCCCGTTCCGCCTGTGGCGCGCGCAGGTATTTGGGCATCAGCCCTAGGTAATCCGTCTGTTCCCCCGCGTGCGCCTGCGCCAACAGCGCGACCGCGGCGGGCCGCAAATACGCCAGATGCGCCGGCGCGAAAGTCGCGCCCGCCCCCAGCCGTTCCACGATCGACGCGCGGTATTTTTCCACGCCGTCGCCTAAAAAGTACAGCGATTGGGTTGGCTCCGCCACTATAAGCGCGCGGGTTAAAAACTCGTCCAGCTTCAACGCCTCGTCCGGCGTTTGGCGAAGCGGCGGCATACCGGCTTTGAACACCGCGCCGTATACCTGGCCCGCGCGCGCATCCTGAATGGGGCAAATCAGCGCGTTCGGGTCGCTCACACCTGCGGCGAGAGCCTCCAGCGCATCCACGCCCACGCAGGGCTTTCCCAATCCGTGCGCAAGCCCCTTTACGGTGCTCACGCCGATGCGAACGCCCGTAAACGAACCGGGTCCCACTACCGCCGCCAGTAAATCCAGCTCGCCCACCGCCAGGCCCGCGCGGGTGAGGGCCTCCTGCACCATCGGCATCAGGTTGACCGAATGGGTCAGCTTGTTGACCGCGGCGCCCTCATAAAGCACGCGCCCCTCCGCTGTGACCGCTACGCCGCATACCGGGCCGGATGTGTCCAGCGCCAGGATCTTCATATGCTTGCCTCCAGTACCGCCGTATTCAACGCGTGAAAGCCGCCCTCTGGCAGCAGCGTAAAACCGCGTTCGTTCTCCCCCAGCACCTCCACGGCAATCTCCAGGTGCTTTTCCGGTATCGCTTCCTTCGCCTTCTCCGGCCATTCCACAACCGATACCCCGTCGTCGTACAGGTATTCGTCCATCGCCATTTCATACAGTTCGTCCGCGCCGTTAAGGCGGTACCAATCAAAGTGAAACAGCGGCAGACGCCCCTGATCGTACACCTGCAAAATAGTGAAACTGGGGCTGACGATATATCCGGTTACGCCCAGGCCGTGGGCAATGCCGCGCGTCAGCTCGCTTTTACCGGCGCCCAACTCGCCTTGCAGCAAAACTACGTCGCCGGCCAACAACTGCACGGCCAACTTTTCCCCAAAAGCCCGCGTTTCCTCAACGCTGTGGGAAATCCACATCCGAACCCTCTCTTCCGGTCGCCTGTATAGGGCGGCGCAAACTGTAAACTTCACTTTGCCCTTTCGTTACCGGCTTGGCTTGCCTTGCCCGTTCCCGAGCCCCGACGAGCGCCCGTGCAGAAGCGGCGAAAGCGGCTTATACATCAGCCAGCCCGCCACGCCGATCGCCGTCCACTTTAAAACATTGAATGGGGCGGTGATCGCCAGCACAAATTTCCAAACCGTGTCCAGCCCGGGAATCAGGGCTTGCCCCATGGCGACAATCTGGCTGACCGGCATACCGTAAGCGAAAGCATAAAAAGGGATCAGCAGATACACGTTGGTCAGCACGCCCGCGACAGTAGCGCACACGCCGCCCACGACCATGCCCAGCAGCGCGCCGCGGCGGGTTTTATGCGTGCGGTAAATCAGCCCTGCGGGCAGCACCATCGCCAGGCCGATGATAAAATCCGCCAGCTCCCCCACGCCCTGGGATGTGGTGTGTAAAAGCCCCAGCAAGCTCTTGATAAAAAGGATCGCCATGCCTGCGACCGGCCCCATGGCATACGTGCCCAGCAGCACCGGCAGGTTGCTGAAATCCAGCTTGTAAAAAAGCACCACAGGTATTTCCAGTAAAAACAACAGGCTTGCCACCGCCGCAAGAATGGCGATCGTCGCCAGTTTGCGCGTGTTCATGGGTTTGTTTCCGTTTACCATAAGCTAAACCCTCCATTTGGACATAAATTGCCCCCGATGGTTTCAGCATCAGGGGCAACCGCTCACGATGGAAGGCTGCTCTTCTCTCATCCGGACTCAACGGCTTGCGCCGTACACCGTCGGCTTCGGAATTTCACCGAATCGGCCTTGGGAAAAACTTCCCAAAGTTCGCGGGCTGTACCGCCGGTAGGGAATCTCACCCTGCCCCGAAGAAGCCATTGGGTTTTACGCGTTTATTGTAGCATGGTCCCGCACGCCTGTCAACGCGGCGTATCCGCCCGCGTAACGGCTTGGCCCGCCAGGCATCAAGCGCCCAGCAAATCCACCGTCGCCGCGCCCTCGGGCCGGATGTCCAGCACCGTGCAGCTGCCCTCGCCAAACACCGCGCTCATTTCTTTCACAAAGCCGTCCAGTTCCTTCTGGGGCACGATGTTGAGGGTCGTTCCCGCAAAGCCGCCGCCATGAACGCGCCACGCGCCCTTGCCTTTCAGCTTGCGGTCCGCCAGCATCAGCGCCAGAGCGACTTCCTCGGATTGATAGGTGGCAAAGATGTTTTGCAGGTACATGGCGCTGCTTTGGCCGGATTCTACCACGTTTTGCAAAAAAGCAGGCAGGTCGTTGTTTTGCAGCGCGTCCGTCATATCGCTGACGCGGCGGTTTTCATCAAAATAGTGCGCCGCGCGCAGGATGGCCCGATCGCCCTTACCCACGCCCAGCTTTTCTCGGATCATGGGGATGCCCTGTATAAACTGCTCCGGCCGCACCCGCCTTAAGTACGTTTCCCCAAAGCACTCGGCAACATCGCGCATTTCCCGCGGAATGGCGGCGTAATAATCGGTCAGGTCGCCATGGTTGCCGCCGGTGTTCACCACGGTGATAGCGAACCCTTTCGCGGAAAAATCATAGGCAATGGTTTGAATCTTGGGCTGGTCGTACTTGAAATCAATGCACGTAAGTCCGCCGACGCTGGACGCCATTTGATCCATCAGCCCGCTGGGTTTGCCGAAATACACGTTTTCGGCATATTGGGAATACTCGGCGCGCTTTACGGCATCCATACGACAGCCGTTGAACAGCGAATCGAAAACCGCGCACATCGCAACCTCGAACGAAGCCGAGGAGCTTAACCCGCTGCCGTTTAACACGGTGGAGGACACCGCCGCGTCGAACCCGCCGATCACAAATTTTTCATCGGAGAGCTTTCTGGCCACGCCGCGTACCAGCGCCGCCGTAGTCCCTTTTTCTTCCTCCTTGGCTTCCAGTTCATCTAGTGAAATCGTGATGGGGGGATATCCCTCGCTGTGAATATGGACGATCCTGTCCCGTCGTTTGCTTACGGCAGCCAGCGTGTCCAGGTTGATGGCCGCGGCCAGTACCTTGCCGCGGTTATGGTCAGTATGGTTGCCCCCGATCTCGGTGCGCCCGGGAGCGCTTACCAGCAGCACCGGCCCGTCCACATTAAAAAGATCCTCATGTTTTTTGAGCATGTGCGTGTAGCGCATGGTTTGCTGCACGAGCATACCATCCCGCTGCCCATACAGATGCGTCAATCGTTTCATGACGTCGGGGGTCTTGAGTAACCGGATCATCTGCGCATATTGGTTCATATGCCATCCGCCATCCTTCACGTCGAATTGGAAAACCGTTGCGCGGCGTGGTTACGGGTTCATCTGGTCGGCGATTCCCTGCCAGAAAGCCAGGAGCGCGTCCCGTCCGTTTTGGGTAAGTCCCTCGCGGTAGCTCGCAATCGCCTCGTCGGAATGCGCGTCCCACTCGCCCAGCACAAATTTGGCCAGGCTCTCGTCTACATAGCGGCCCAGCGCCGCCTGCAGGGGCGCAATCGTATCCTCCTGCTCGGGGGTGAGGGTATAATCGGTCGGGAAAGGGGTCACCAGATAGGTGCGCAGGTTTTCCAGCGCCCGGTTGACCGATTGCAGTTCGTCGTTGTTATAGCGGTCATAAAAATCCTGCGGGAACAGCCAGGGCATCGTGCCGGTATCGTACACACTCAGGTCATAAAGAATATAGGAAGAATTGTCCTCGCTGTTTGCGTAGTCCCAAGTGCCGTCCTGGTTAAGAATATAGTCCTCGCCTGCCTTGCCGGCCATCGCTTCCGTGGCGCCTTCCTGCGAATACAGCGTGTCCACCCATTGGAGCATCTTCGCGGGATCGTCGCAGGCGGAGGTGATCGCGAACGACCCGCGCATCACCGTTCCGTTCAGGTCGCGGTAGATCTGTTTGCCGTTGTAGGTCAGCGGCTCCAACAGTTCATATTGCTGGGCTAAAGTATAGGGCAGCAGGTTCATAGGGTTAGGCCCGAAAAACAGGCCGTAGGTCGCGGTCGCATCGCTGTCGGTTACCGCGCGCAGGGAATCGGCGGTGGTGAAACCATCCTGGTCCAGAAGCCCCTGGGCGTAGAGGTCCGACAATTTTCCGGCCAGGTTGAGGTACGCGTCCTCCTCCGGCATCAAACGCACGGTTCCGGTTTCGTCCAGGTAAACGTTATAATCGTTCGCCGTCAGGCCCACCGCGTGGAAGAGGAATTTTAAATCCCAGCTGCCCAGAAACGACAGGGGAATCTCGTCGGCTTTGCTGTTGCCGTTGGGGTCGCCGGTTTTAAAGGCGTTGAGCACCTTTACCAGCCCGTCCCAATCCGTGGGCGCATCCAGGTGGAGCGCGTCCAGCCACTTGCGGTTGATCCACATGGCGTTTTGTGTGGAAAGTTCACTCAGGCCGGGCAGCGCGACAATCTTGCCGTCGGGCAGGGTGACGGCCTTCATCCAGTCCGGATTCGCAGTCAGCAGCGCCCACAGGTTGGGCGCGTTTTGCTCGAGCAAGGGCTTGAGGTCGATCAGCATCCCATTTTGGGAATACTCAATCTGTTCGCGGGTCGTCAGTTCCGCCTTAAAAAGCACGTCCGGCAAATTGCCGCTGGAGAACATCTCCTTTTTAGCAGCCTGCCATTTGTCATAATCCGTATACTCGTCAAACGTGAAGTTTACGCCTGTATTCGCCTGCATACGGGTGAAAAAAGCGTTGTCCTTCCAAGTGTGGCTACTGGAATCACCGTCGAATCCGGCCATGGAAAATTCGCTCTGCGCGGACGCGCCGACTGCGACCGCTCAAAACAGAGCGACGCTGCAACCGATGCAGACCACCCGTTTGAACATGGCTCACCCTCCCTGTTTTTTAAACACGCATGCGCGGCGAAAAAGTTTGCGTTTCATTATAACGTATCCCGCTGCGTTTGAACACCCGTAAAAATCGCGCTGCCGCGCCGCTAAGGGGCCAAAGCGCTTGCCAGGCACAGAAATGCGGGCTTTTCTTCTTCAGTTATTTTTCAAATCGGCGTCAGGGCTTCTGGGCGACCCGTTCGGTTTCGTGCCGACACATCTGCTCGTTGAGCTGGTTGATGTTGCCGCAACCCAGCGTAAGCACCAGGTCGCCCGGCTGCCAATGCGCGCGCAAGTAACGCTCGGTATCGTCAAACGTCGGGGTATGCACGGCCCGCACGCCTTTGGCCAGCATCCCTTCCACGATCTGTCCGGCATGGATATCGCCGGGGTCTTTTTCCCGCGCGGCGCAGATATCCGTTACCAGGGTGATGTCCGCGTCCCGCGTACAAGTGAGGTAATCCGCGAACAGGCGCTTAACGCGGCTGAAGGTGTGCGGCTGCATCACCGCCCACAGGCGGTTGTGCGGCTGAAGTTTAGCCACGGAAAGCACATTGCGCATCTCGGTGGGGTTGTGGCCGTAATCGTGGTAGAGCTTCACCCCGTCGATTTCTCCCGTGAACTCGAACCGGCGGTGCGCGCCCGTAAACTCACTAAGCGCCGCGCACACCACAACCGGATCCGCGTTTAGCGCATAAGCGCACGCGACGGTCGCCAGCGCGTTATACACATGGAAAAAGCCCGCCACTTTAAGGCTCACGCGCCCCAGCGGCTTCCCGTGAAAAGCAGCCTCAAAACTGCCGTATCCCTGCGCGTCGTAGGTAAGCCCCAGCGGCTGCCAATCACATGAAGGGGACAGCCCGAACGTAAACGTGCGGCAGGCAAGCCCCTCGAACAGTTGAGCAACGCGCGAGTCGTCGCCGTTTCCCACGGCGCAGCCGTCGGGGGGTAAAAGGCGGAGAAACTGGCCGAATGCCCGTTGAATATCGTCGATATCCTGGTAATAGTCCAGATGGTCTTCTTCAATGTTGGTTACCACGGCTACGGTAGGCCGAAGGTGCAAAAAGCTCCCGTTGAACTCGCAGGCTTCGGTTAGAAACACGTCGCCGTTTCCGATGCGCGTACTGCCGCCGATAAAATCCAGTGTGCCGCCGATATGCACAGTCGGGTCAACGCCTGCTTCCACCAGCACCTGCGCAAGCATCGAGGTGGTGGAGGTTTTGCCGTGCGTACCGCACACACCCACGGCGGTTTTACAGCCTTCCATCAGCTGCCCCAGCAGCGCGGCGCGCTCAATGGCGGGCAAACCCAGCCTTTCCGCTTCCACACGCTCGGTGTTGTCCGGCAGGATGGCTGCGGTATAGACCACCAAATCCGCGTTATGCACGTTCTCCGGCCTGTGCCCGATCGTCACAGGCACGCCCGAGTCCCGCAGGGCTTTGGTGGCGTATGTTTCCAGGTTGTCGCTGCCCGTAAGCCCGCAGCCGTGCGCAAGCAGCATCCGCGCCAGTCCGCTCATGCTGCTGCCGCCGATGCCGATCATATGCACGCGTTTTCCGTAATAATCCCGTATATGGGGGGCGTTCATTCCAAATCATGCCTTTCCCGAGTTCTTTCCCGAGCCATTATACCCCCTACCGCTTCCGAATATCAATAGCCGTCCCATCCCGTGAACAAAGCGTGAATCTCGCGAATATCCATAATAAATCCTTGCCGATTGAGCAATAATCGAGTATAATGATCCAAGCTACGGCAAAACTTAGGAACGATAGGGGCGACCATAACATGCGCAAGCGTATTTTTCTGGCAATTTTGATGATTGCTGCACTCGTGCTCAGCACCAGTTGCAGCCTCATCGAAAAGGATGCGGCGGTAGACGCACAAACCGTCATCGTCGAAGTCGCGGGGCAAACCTTTACCAAATCTCAGGTGCAAACAGCCACCCAGAATACGCTGAGTTATCAGTCCTACATGTACAGCATGTATGGCATGAGCTTCGACGCCACCGATGCGGATACGATTTCCAGCGCGCAGGATTCGGCCATCAACGCTCTGATTCAGAACGCCGTAACCGAACAGAAGGAACAGGAACTGGGCTTTACCAATTTTACCGACGCCGAACTTAAGGATATGCAAACCACCGTGGATGAAACCTACGATAAAAACGTGAGCACCGTGAAAACCAACTATTTCGCGGATACCACGCTTACCGGCGACGACCTGCAAAAGGCCGTGGAAGCCAAGATGACCGAGCTCGGCTACCAAGATAAAGCCTCGCTTCTGGACAGCGAAAAGAGCACCAAAGCCGAGGAGAAGCTGAAGGCTTCCGTCGTAAAAGACGTTACGGTGACCGACGAAGAAATTCAAACCGAGTACGATTCCAAAGTCGCGGCCGCGCAATCCAGCTACGCCAGCACCCTCTCCCAGTTCGGTACGGACGTGAGCAACGGCAGCACCATTTATTACCGTCCCGCCGGATACCGCTATGTAAAGAACTTGCTGGTCAAGCTAAGCAGCGACGACAGCACGAAGATCAGCGACCTGCAAACCCAGCTGACCACCAAGCAGAGCGATCTTAGCACCAATGCCACGTCGATCGCCGCCCTGCCCACGGATGCCGCGACCGACACGACGGACCAGGCCAAGAGCCGTGAATCGCTGACCTCTGAAAAAACGCAGTTGGAGGCTGATATCGCCGACCTGCAAACCCAGCTGACCGCCGCGCAGGATACCGCGTACGCCGCCATCCAGCCCAAGGTCGACGAGATCGAGGCCAAGCTGGCCGCCGGTACGGACTTCGACGCGCTGCTGACGGAATACGGCGAGGATACCGGCATGCAGAGCGAGCCGGCCAAGTCGAACGGCTACCCCGTATGCGCGGGCGACACCAATTATGTGGATGATTTCACCACCAATGCCATGTCGCTGGTGAAAATCGGCGACGTGTCTACGCCTTTCCGCACGGAGTATGGCATCCATATCGTGAAATACGTAAGCGATATCACCGAGGGCGCAGTGCCGCTGGCTGACGTGAAAGACGCCACGAAAGCCGAACTGCTGTCCACCAAACAGGACGATCTATACACGTCCACGGTGAAACAATGGGTCACCGATGCCAACGCCAAGATCTACAAAGACCGCCTGAAGTAAGGCGACTCGTCTACCTTTTTAAGGCGGCCCGTATCGGGCCGCCTTTGTTTGTTTCATTGGGTAAACCGTTTGTCAAGCCAGCGCGGGTATGGTACAATGCCCGAGGATGGCCTATTTAAAACCTTGCGGGTGGATTGAGCATACGGAGGGATCGCCTTGCGTGCGTTGAGCGTTTATCCATGGCATACCGGCAGGCTGAACCGCACCGTGCGGCTGTTGGTCGTCAGCGACCTGCACAACGCGCCGTATGACGATCTGCTTCCATTGCTTGCGCTGGCCGACGCGCTGCTGATGCCCGGTGACCTTGTGGATCGGTACCGGCAACAATACGCGCGCGCGATCGATTTTTTACAGGTTGCCACCCAACGGCTGCCCACGTTCGTAGGCGTGGGCAACCATGAAATGCGCCTGAAGGACTATGAAACCTTCAATATGCGGGTGTCGCAGGCCGGCGCGCAGCTCCTTTGCAATGGCTACATCTGCTGGGAGGGGCTGGTTATCGGTTGTTGGTACCGGCCTGAAAACTACGGTCAACAGGATATGCTGCCGCTGATGGAAGCCGAGCCCGGCGTGAAAGTGCTGATGTGCCATCGGCCGGAGGATTATATGCGCAGCCTTCGCGGTTGTGCGGCAGATCTGGTGCTGGCTGGCCACACGCACGGCGGCCAGGTTCGCGTCGGGAATCAGGGGCTGTACGCCCCCGGTCAGGGGCTTTTCCCCCGCTACACACGCGGCGTGGTCGACCGCCGCATGGTCATCAGCGCGGGGGCGGGCAACCCCTCGATGGTTCCGCGCATCCATAACCCGCGCGAAGTTTTGCTGATTGAACTGGATTAAACCCGCCGCCGCCGATTGGCGCGACGCAAGGAGGCGCGGCCCTTTGGAAACTTTGCGAACCATCACAAGCGACGAAATTGCCGAATGTGTGGCCAGGTTGTGCGTTCGCGCGTGCAACGAGCTGCCGGCGGCGGTATACGCTCTTCTTTGTGCCGCGCGCGATGCCGAGCCTTACCCGCCCGCCAGAGAAACGCTTGCTTTAATCTGTGAAAACGTCTGTACTGCGGCCGCACAGCCCATGCCCATCTGCCAGGATACCGGTATGACCGTGGTTTTCGCGGAGGTTGGGCAGAATGTACACATTACAGGCGATACGCTGGAAAACGCCGTAAACGCGGGCGTCACCCGCGGATATACAGAAGGATACCTGCGTAAATCCGTCGTGGCCGATCCTTTCCGCCGCAGCAACACGGGCGATAATACGCCCGCCGTGCTCCACGTGCGCCTCACCGCCGGCGACCGGCTGAAACTGACGGTTTGCCCCAAAGGTTTTGGCAGCGAAAACATGAGCCGCCTGGCCATGCTCACCCCCGCCGACGGGCTGGAAGGCGTAAAAGCGTTCGTGCTGGAAACTGTACGGTTGGCGGGCGCCAATCCCTGCCCGCCCATGATGCTGGGCGTGGGCATCGGCGGTACGTTCGAGCAGGTGGCGCTGCTTGCCAAGGAAGCGTTGGCGGAACTGCGCGAAGGCCCGCACCCCGACCCGTTTTACGATCGTCTGGAGAAGGAACTGCTGGCGCAGATCAACCGCATGGGCATCGGCCCGCAGGGCTTCGGCGGATTAACCACGGCATTGTCGGTACGCATCAAAGCCGCGCCCACACACATCGCGGGGCTTCCGGTGGCGGTCAATATGGGCTGTCACGTTACGCGCCGCGCCAGCGAAACGCTGTAAGCACTGTGCGCGCCCGCGCAAAGGTTTATCGGGTATGGAAAGGATGATCTTCCCATGGCTGTTTCCCTGTTGTCTCCGTTTACGCCCCAGGCGCTTTGGGCGCTTCGCGCAGGCGACCAGGTTTTACTCAGCGGGGTGGTGTATACCGCGCGGGACGCGGCGCACGCCCGCTTTTGCGATGCGCTGGGCAAAGGCGAACCGCTGCCGGTCGATCTGCGCGGCCAAACCATTTTTTACGCCGGACCCACGCCCACCCCACCCGGGCGGAGCAGCGGCTCCATCGGCCCCACCACGAGCGTGCGCATGGACCCCTATACCCCACAGCTGCTGCGTTATGGCGTGCGCGCAGTCATCGGCAAAGGCGATCGCGGCTCTGCGGCACGGGACGCGTTTACGGCAAACGGCGCGGTCTATTTCGTCGCGATAGGCGGCTGTGCAGCCTATATGGCTTCCTGTGTGAAAAGCGTGGAGGTCGTCGCATATGACGACCTGGGCACCGAATCGGTTAAACGCCTTACGGTTGAAAACATGCCGCTGATCGTAGCGATCGACACACTGGGCCACAACGCCTACGTCGACGGGCAAGCGCGTTATCTGCGCGATTTTGCCACAGACATCCGCTAAGCGGACAGACGGCCTGCCAAACCGGCGGATTCGCTTTTCTAAAGGTTCACATACGCGAAGGCACCCCGCATAAGCTCGGGAGCGCACACACAGCAGGCTCCGTTGAAAAACAGAATATCCATGACTAACGTGCGTTTCCCGTAAAAATTGCACTTTTTGTCAACCAAACCTTCATTTTGCAATGCCGCACTATCTTTCTGATGTAAAATGGTGTAAAATTAGTTGTCATATTACTTATTATCTATTCATTAAAAATGAGCCTTCGCGAGTGCTGGGAAGGAGATTCCATTTATGAATGATGATGTTGATAACCGGAAGGTTATAAAAAAATTATCAGATGAATTACTTATTGCCAACAGAGAAATTGCTCGTCAACGTAAAGAACGGGAAACGCGGGCAATCGAGCTGGCTGTTGCCAACAAGGAACTCCTGTTCCAGAACGCAGAAAAAGAAAAGCGGGCTG
>JADGQP010000118.1 GCA_017881705.1 Christensenellaceae bacterium | reverse complement strand
TAAAAAACATCCTTTCTGCGTGAACGGTCAGGGAGAAGGGCACGTATACATACGGCGCGTAGAAAGTGGAGAATAATGGCGTGAAAATGGGCAAAAATGCAAAGAATGTGGGCAAGAAGCAACAATAAATGAATAAAGTAATTAAACAAGTGGCGTATAGTGGAGATATCTATTTAGATGCCTGACTCTTTTCGGCAGACGTAAGGGCATCGAGCCGCTTATGATAGCCGTCCCTCAGCCCACGCGCATAGGCGAGCGTCTGCGCCTGTTTCTCTTTGGGTAGCAGACGAAGTTTCTGTTCCATTTCATGGGTCGGTTGATTGGGTTGTGCGGAGGATGGGATAGTGCCTTTAAGCATTTTTAATCGCTCCTGTTTCAACCGATTTGGTGGCGAGATGCGCAGACAATGGAGAAATTCCTGTCCCATTCAAGGGAATATCGTGTAACAGTACACATTATAGACCATAGGTGCGTGTGTGTCAACACTATTTTCCGTTATTTTGTGTAGACAAACACAAATACTAATGGTACAATAGGATGCAACAGGGGGTGTATCTCATGAATGAACGTATTAAGACATTTCGGCATCAAATGAGGTGGACGCAGGCGGAATTTGCGCTGCGTATAGGCGTAACGCGCGACGTCGTAGCCTCTTGGGAAAACGGGCGTGTGGAACCACCGGAGGCGGTGATACGGCTGATCTGCCGTGAATACGCAATCAGCTACGATTGGTTAAAAAACGGCAACGGACCCGTGAACGTACCCGAGGACATGGTTACGCTGGACAAACTGGAGCGCGCGATGACCGGAGAAAATGAGTTTGTCAAAGCGGTGTTCCGTGAACTGGCCGATCTGCCGCCGGATGCGTGGGTGATGCTGGAGGCGTTTGTGGATCGGCTGCGTGCCGGCGATCGAACAAGCGCGAGCTAAAAACCGGCGGAATGGACGATGTTTCTCTTTTCTCCTATGCGGAAATAAGGCGGCTGGTTCCATTCCTCCCAAACAGTCACGGGGCGGCACCCTGGGATACGGGGGGACCCGTTTGCCTTGCAGAGGGGGCACGCGCTCAACGTTTGGGCGTTTGCCGCACGAGCAGCCGTTCGACGAACCAGTAAACCCGTTCCAAAGCCCGTGTGTCCGTAATTTGTTCCAGCATAGCCAGGATCTTTTCGACCATTGTACACCCTCCCATCGTACGTTTGATATCGGTACCCAAACCGTCGCGGGGAAACCCTGCGCACAGCCGTATCCGCCATAACCGCGCAGATAAAAGCCGCGCGTTCACCGCGCATACGCTTCGCACGGAAAGGGACAAACCGTACAACAGGCAATACGCCCGGGGTGGGCCGATTCAGCCTCGACAGCATTTACAAACCCGCGTTAAGGCAACGCGAGTCGGCCTCTACCAGTCGTTTTTATTCCCCGTATCCTCCCATCGAAACGGAAGAGGACAAATGCTGGATGTAGTATAATATGACTTTTAGGCATTTGATACAGACTGTAAGTCTTATTCCCGGGCGCAACCGGAAAAACCCTATACAAACATCGCATCCCAATAAACATACCCCCACGGTCGATGACCGCAGGGGGTGAAGGTTTATAAGCCATTTATATAGGCATTCAAGATCCGCGGCTGTTTGTTTTCCACGCGTATCGCGTAAGAATACCGCGAAAACGGCGCTTACGCGGCCAGGCAAACGGGGAGCGCCCTTGCCGTGAAGCGATACCCATGAAACACAGCACCAAGGCGGTTATTATTAAGCAAACCCCCCGCGGTAATCAACCGCGGGGGGTTATTCAGGAGTGAACGCGAGGGTTATTCGTCGTCGTGATCGTCGTGTTGGTACCGGCTGGTGCGGCTGGAATGCCTCGGCGTGGGGTTGATCGGCTCCGAGCTGGGCGGCGTTGCGCTGTCGGCTGCTTTATACGGGTTGGCAGGTGATTGATCCTGAGGCTTCACATAGGGATTGGTTCCGCTTTGGACGGTTGGCGCAGCATGCGGCGCGGAACCCTGCGCGGGGCGGGCGTACGGGTTTGTCGGGCGGTTACCGGTTGCCGCGCCGCTTTGCGCGGAAGGCCGATACGGATCCTCCTGCTTGGCGGCAGGCGGCTTCTGTTCGTTGCGATCCGCGGTGCTGTTAACGGTTGGCGCGGCTACGGCGCGGCGGGTGTAGGGATCGGCGGGGTTCGCGCCGGTTTGTCCGCCGTTGGCGCCGGTTTGTCCGCCGTTGGCGTCGGTTTGTGTGGACTTGCGGCTGTAAGCGGCGTTGCGCGCGGCGATACGGCGCTTTTTATTCTGCTGCAACGCGTAGGCGTAAATACCGCCTGCGCCGCCCAGCAGGATGATGCCGCCGACCACGATGCCGACCCAGCTGTTATCGGAAGTGGTTTCCGTGTTTTCCGTATCATAAGCGATGGGGATCATCGTGCCGATGACGAATGTGGCCGTGGGCGTAGTCGTGGCACCCGCCACGCCTGCCGCGGTGCCATCCGTGTTCGTAGGCGCCGGTGTGGCTGTGGCGTAGGGGTCAAACGGCGGATAGGAAGCGTTTAACGAGCTGCTGGGGTTCTGCCACGTGCCCACGTTCCAATCCTCCACGGTAGAAACCTGGCCCTGCGTGGTGCTGCCCGAGCTGCCGCTTGAGGAGGAGGAAGACGCGGATGTGCTGTTATTGGTAAGCCCCGTTAAATACTCGTTGCTGTTGAGGAAGGAGGTAAGCTCCGTAAGGTTCAGCACCTTAAAGTAATGCCCGTCCACCCAGCCGACGGTACCGGACTGGTTGAGGTTATACCAGGTGTTGCCGTTGACAACCTTGGAGCCGAGGACCAGCGCGAAGGCATATTGCTTGAGCGTTTTCAGCTTTGCGCCGTTGGCGCTGGGCGTGGAGCGGAAATTGACGGAACTGGAGGATACGTAGCCATAACTGGACGCCGCGTACGGATCATAGGGCTGCGGCGTAACGGAAGGCGTGGGTGTGGCGGTGGTGAAGTTGTTCAAGTACGGCTGCACCTCGGCGGCGCTGAGCTGACGAAGTTGGTCGGCGCGGGCATAGCCCACTTCCATCTGATAGGTTGCGATATCCCAGGCGGTACCGTTTTCATAATGCTGGCCGGAAACGTATACCACGGTGTCGTTGGGCAGCCAGGTGATGATATCCGAGTAGGCGTTGGGCACGCTGCGCAAGGGAACCTCGCCCAGCGTGATAAAGTAACCTGCCATCTGCGTGGGTGTGTTGGTGGGCGCAAGCGTTCTGGTGGGCGTAGGCATGGGGTGCGAAGCGTTATAGGCGTCGATATACTTTTGAGCCTCTGTTTTGTTAATATGGCTGACTGCGCCATCCTGCACGATGCCGATGTAGGAAGTACCCAGCAGGGTCTGCGCGCCGCTCCAGAGGATGTTGTTGGCTGTGGCTTGACCGTTCAGGTATAGCAGCGTGTTCGCCGGCAGCGTAACGATAATGGAACCGTCATCCAGGGTGGCGTTGTCCCGCAGCGCTGTTTTTGCGGTGGTAACGGCATAACCTACGTACATATTTACCGGTGTGGCGGTGGGGGTAGCGGTAGGCGTGGCTGTCGCCGTAGCAGTTGCGGTAGGTGTAGCGGTGGGGGTAGCGGTGGGCGTGGCGGTTACGGTAGCCGTTACGGTAGGCGTGGCAGTGGGGGTCGCGGTAGGTGTGGCGGTAGGTTCAGCGGTGGGTACCGCGGTAGGCTCAGCGGTAGGTTCGGCAGTGGGTACCGCGGTAGGCTCAGCGGTAGGTGTGGCGGTAGGTTCAGCGGTGGGTACCGCGGTAGGCTCAGCTGTAGGTGTGGCGGTAGGTTCGGTAGTGGGTACCGCGGTAGGCTCGGCGGTAGGTTCGGCAGTGGGTACCGCGGTAGGCTCTGCGGTAGGTACTGCGGTGGGTACCGCGGTGGGCTCGAGGGTGGGGGTTGCCGTGGGTTCCGGCGCGACAGTTTCGGTTCCGGGCATCGCGGTAGGCTGCGCGTAATTATACGCGTCGCTTTCCTGCTGGGACAAAACATCGATCAGGCTGCTCCACACATAGCAAGCGGTGCCGTTGTAGCTTATGGAGGACCAGTTACGCACGGTGCCGTCGCTCTCCGTTATATCCTGTGTGTTATAGACCCACACATAAGCGCCGCTGCCAACATCCGCAAAGGCTTTGGCGCTGGTGGTGCTGGGCTGGTTGCGGAAATTGGCGACTTTGTTGGTTTTTGCGTACAAATTAACCGCCACCGGCTCAGGCGTGGCTGCGGCCGCGGGCACCTCCGTGGGTACGGGAGTAGGCTCGGTTGTGGGCTCGGCGGTAGGTTCTGTAGTAGGCTCAACGGTAGGTTCAGCCGTAGGCTCAGCCGTGGGCTCGGCGGTGGGTACCGCGGTGAATTCCGGCGCCGCAGTTTCAGTGCCGGGCACCGCGGTGGGCTGCGCATAATTATATGCGTCGCTGTCCTGCTGGGATAATACGTTAATCAGGCTGCTCCACACATAGCAATCGGTGCCGTTGTAGCTGATGGCGGACCAGTTACGAGGAGTGCCATCGCTGTCCGGAATATCCTGCGTGTAATAGACCCACACGTAAGCGCCGCTGGCAACATCCGCGAAGGCTTTATCGCTGGTGGTGTTGGGCTGGGTGCGGAAATTGGCGACTTTGTTGGTTTTAGCGTACAGGTTGACCGTCACCGGCTCGGACGTGGCCGCGGGCGCGGGCACATCCGTGGGTACGGCGGTTGGTTCAGCCGTGGGTTCAGTTGTGAGCTCAGTTGTGGGTTCGGTTGTTGGCTCAGAGGTGGGTTGAGTGGTAGGCTCAGCCGTCGGCGCTTCGGTCGCGGTTTGCGGCGCCGTGAAGGTGAATGTAACCGTATCCGGCGATACGCTGCCATCGCTGCCTACGGTTACCGATACTTCCTGTGCGCTGCCGGCGCTGAGCGTGTATCCGTTGGGGATAAGGCCCATATCCGGTGTAATGGAATAAGTGCCCGGGTCGAGCGTTTGCGTTTGGGCGCCAGCGAGGGAATTGCCCTGGTCATCCTGATAAAGGATGGTCAGCGTTCCCTGAACGGCTTGCGGTTTGCTGAAATAAAAGGTGACGCTGGAAGGCGTTGCTGCGCCGTTTTGATCCACGGTCACGGACACGCTGTCGCTGCTTTGCAGGGTATAGCCGTCCGGTACCTGGCCCGGATCCGCCGTTACCATGTTATCCGTGTTATAATAGGCCGTAAACGTAGTGGAATAAAGCACGCTGGAGGGATTATCCGCGTCAATGTACTGCACGGGCACGTCTACAGGCGCCACTTCCGCGGGCATCTGTGCGGCGGACACATACAGGTTATAGGTGGTGATCGCTGTATCGCCCTGGTATGCGGTAATCACGGTGGGTACGCCGGTATAATCGACGGTGTTCGCGTCTGCGGTAATGGCCGAGCTGTCCGGCGGGGTAAACGTATAGTCGGGGTTCTGGGAACTGGGCAGAACGCTCAGCGTGATGGGGAAAGAGAACGCCTCGGCCGGAAGCGTGGCCCAGAAGGCGTAGCCGAGCGTATCCGAAGTCGGTGTGGCTACGACGGGCACGGCCTGGCCATCCGCGGCGGTTTGGTAATAGACCGTAACGGTAGGCAGGGCGTTGGTTTCATCCTGCGTTAAGGCAAAAGCGGGCAGACCCACCTGCGAAAGCAGCAGCAGCAAGGTAATGGCCCAGGCAGCCGCTCGGCGGAGTGTGGATACGGCGCGATACTTCATAATGTGTTCCTCCTTTATCCAAAGGCAAGGCGAGTCAGCGGTGACAGTGCCTTTCGTGGCTTCATTGTAACAGGATGGTAATGAATTGTCAAGGCGATAAAACGCGTGCTCAAGCGGGTTTGAATAACATGGTGGGTATTTTCCTGATAAAAATGTTACAAATGTTTTTCACGGCACAAGGGTTCTGATGGTTATGTGTAGAATAGAGAAATAACTCAATTTCGGAGGCGACGAACCATGGCGAACCCTCCCCGGGCACCCCTGCGGGACGAGGATGCGGACATTCGGGAGATCCCGCTTACGGACACGGTGGTATTTCATGGCGCGCTGATCGACGTGAGCCATATGCAGGTGCGCCTGCCCAACGGCAGCCAGGCGCTGCGCGAGGTGGTGCGCCACAAGGGCGCGGCCGCGGTGGTGCCGGTGGACGAGAACGGCGTTGTAACGCTGGTGCGCCAGCACCGCGTGGTGGTGGATCGGATTACCCTGGAGATTCCCGCGGGCAAGCTGGACTTTGCGGGTGAAAATCCGCTGGATTGCGCCAGACGCGAGCTGGAGGAAGAAACGGGGCTGAACGCCGAACGGTTTGAGCTGCTTTGCCCCATGATTACTACCCCGGGCTTCTGCACGGAACAGGTGAGCATCTACCTGGCCACGGGGCTGAGCGTGCATACCGCGCATTTGGATGACGACGAGTTTCTGCGCGTGGTGCGCATGCCTCTTTCGGAGGCTGTGGCCCGCGTGAGGAGCGGAGAGCTTTGCGACGGTAAAACCGCGCTGGGGCTTACGCTCGCGTGGCTGAAACGCGGCGGGGCGTAAGTTGGCCATACAGAAAAACCTCGTTCCCTCAACTATAACGTGACAGCTTAAAGTTTGCTTCCCCCTAAAGGGGAAAACGCGATAGCGGCGGCGAAACGCCGTAAGAAGGAGGAAACCCGATGGCGACGCAAGCCCGTGAACCCTGCTGCGGACAGAAAATTTACCGTCTGTGGATGGCGGCGTGGATAACGCTTTTGCTGTTCGGGCTTTTACTGCTGGCGCAGGGGCTGATCACCGGCGCCCCGGCCTGCGCTGCGATAACCGCGCTGTAAAACCGAAACACGCTGGCGAACCTGCCGGCGCGCGCGGCCGAAAGGCCGATGGATGAACCCCAATGTTAAAGATAAGGAAGCCGACCGAACATGCTGATTGAAGCCGACATCTTCAGCCGCCTGCCGAACCTGAGCACGCCGCGCCTTACCCTGCGCCCGGCCCGTATGTCCGACGCGCACGATATGTATGAATATTCCCGCGACCCCGAGGTGGCCAGGCATGTGCTGTGGGACGCGCATAGCTCCATCCACCAAACGCGCTGGTACCTGCGCAGTCTGCTCAAGCAATATCGCGCCGGTCAGCCCTCCTCCTTTGTGATCGAGCTTACCGGCGAGCAAAAGGTGATCGGTACGATTGGGCTGATGTGGATGCAGAGGGATAACCGTTCCGCCGAGGTCGGTTACAGCCTGAGCCGCGCCTACTGGAACCGTGGGCTGATGACCGAGGCGCTGGAGGAAGTGCTGCGGTTTTGCTTTGACACCCTGTGCCTAAACCGCGTGGAAGCCCAGCATGAAACCGATAACCCCGCCAGCGGCGCGGTGATGCGCCATGTAGGAATGCGGCGGGAGGGGCTGATACGCCAGCGGTTTTACAACAAAGGGCGATATGTGGACGTGGAACTGTACTCGATACTCCGTGATGATTATGAAAAACGGAGTGCCAAAGGAGGCAGAGAATGAAACGTAACCATCCGGTGTTTATTACCGGCAAATGGATGAACGCCCCAAAATGGAAGCGCGCGGCGCTTTGCCTGTGCCTGGGGCTTGCACTGCTTATGCTTTGCGCCTGTTCCGGCAACCAGGCGAGCGCTTATAACCGCGCGGTAGCCTCTTTCGCGGCGGGCGACTACGAGGCGGCGGCGGAGGCGTTCGATAAACTGGGCGACTATCAGCAGGCCGCCACCTATGCCGCCTATTCCCACGGGCTGGTGTTTTACGCCCAGGGGGCGTATGCGGCAGCGGAACCGTATTTTGAGAAATCTCAGGATTTTATGTATGGCAAACAGCGTTACGCCTATTGCGCCGCGAGCGTGTTGCAGGATGCGGGTACGTTCGACACGGCGGCTGCAGCCTTTGAGGCGCTGGGGGATTATGAGGATTCGGCTTTACGCGCGGCATACTGCAAGGCGCGCTACGCCCAGAATCAGCAGGACTACGAAACGGCGCTGTTCGCCTATAGCGACGCGGGAAGCTACGGCGACGCCGCGGACCGCATGAGCAGCCTGCAAGACCAGGTATATAAGCGCGCCAAGCAATACAAGGCGACCGGCGATTACGAGAAGGCGCTCAATTTGTTTTCCCTGCTGGGGGATTATATTAATTCGCAAAGTCTTGCCAAGGTATGCAAGGATTATTACCGAAGCCAGCAGTACAGCCAGGCGGAGGCCGATGAGAATAGCGGCAACCTGCAGAATGCTTACGACCTGTTTGCAAGCCTCAGCGGTTACCGCGACGCGCAGGCGAGGGCGGACGCGATCGCCAGCCAGCTTGGGATAGACACAGGCGGGGATACTGCTGACACGAACGGTGCGAACGGCACGAACGGCACTTAATCCTGCTGAAACCAGAAAATGTTTTGGCGTATCATGCCCGACGAGCAACGGGCGCTTTACCAGGATTCCCTATTGCAGCACCATAACGCCGCGCCTGCACGAAGTCTTGCTTCGCGCGGGCGCGGTGTGTTTCAGCGGGTTAGGGTAGGAAGTGATAAACGCTGTTTAGGACCAATGAAGCGGGTTAGAGTATAAAAGGGATAAGCACTGTTTATGGCACAACCGCAAACCCCCTGCTTACCATGGCAGTGCGATACGGACGGATGGCAATGCGCCGCGCCCTTGCGAACCCCGTGAAAAAAGACCACGACCGCGTGAAGCGTTTGCTTCGTGTCAGCGCGGTGCGTTTCTTCATTGAGTGGGTTATGGCATGAAGTGATAAGCATTGTTTATGGCACAACCGCAAACCCCTGCTCGCCATGGCTGTGCGATATGGACGGATGGCGATACGCCGCGCCCTTGCGAACCCCGTGAAAAAAACCGCGCCCGCGTGAAGCGTTTTTCCATGCTGCCATTTGGATACCTCCTGCTGTTAAAAGACCGCGCCCGCGTGAAGCGTTTGCTTCACGCGGGCGTGGTTGATATTCTCGGTTAGCTTATTTTCAGATTTCTCCGTCGTCCGTGGGCTTGTCCGCGACTTCCGCGTCGTCCCCCGCGTCAAAGGCGGTTTCCGCACTTTCGCCCACAACGTTGTCGTCGCTTTCGGTCAAGGCCGCCACGGCGTCTTCCAACGCGGCGTCCACCACTTCGTCTTCCTGCTCGGCGCGTGTTACGGCTACGATTTTCGCGCCCTCGGACACACGCATCAGCCTTACGCCCTGGGCGTTGCGGCCAGTCTCGCGGATGTCGGCGACCGCCATGCGGATAATGGTGCCGTCGTCGGTCATCAGCAGAATATCCTCGTCCTCGTTTACGGTGAGCTGGGCGACCAGCAGGCCGGTTTTGTCGTTGATGGTCATGGCGATAATGCCCATGCCATTGCGCCCCTGCTCGCGGTACAGCTCGGGGTCGCTGCGCTTGCCATAGCCGTTTTCGGTGATAGAAAGCACCTTCATGCCCTCGCCGACCACGCTCATGTCAATCATCTGGTCGTGCCCGCGCAGCCGCATGGCGTGCACGCCGCGCGCTGTACGGCCCATGGCGCGTATGGCATCCTCGCTGAAACGGATAGCCTTACCAAACAGGCTGCCCAGCAGTAGGCTTTCGGTGCCGTCTGTCAGTTCCACGCCCACCAGCTCGTCGCCTTCGTTAAGCGAAAGCGCGATCAGGCCGTTTTTACGCAGATTGGCAAACTCGTCGTAAGGTGTTTTCTTAATAAAGCCGTCCCGCGTCATCATGACGACGTTGTGGTTTTCCAGCTCCCGCGGCACGGGGATCATCGCGGTCACTTTTTCATCGCCGGTAAGAGCCAGCAGGTTCACAATCGCAATGCCGCGCGCCGCGCGCCCCGCCTCGGGGATCTGGTAGCATTTCAGGCTGTATACGCGCCCGCGGTTGGTGAAGAACAGAATCTCCTCGTGAGTGTTGACGATGATCAGCTTTTTAACGAAATCCTCGTCGCGCGTGGCCATGCCGTTTACCCCGCGCCCGCCGCGGTGCTGCGCGCGGTAGGTGGACTTGGGCAGGCGTTTGATGTAGCCGAAGTTGGTCATGGTGACCACCATATCGTCGGACTGTATTAAATCCTCAATGTCTATTTCGCCTTCCAGCGCGGTCAGCTCCGTGCGGCGCTCGTCCGCGAACTGGTCGCGGATCGCGGTCATTTCGGTTTTCACCACACCCATCAGCAGGGGTTCGTCTGCCAGGAGGCTCTGAAAATAGGCAATCTGCTTTTCTAAATCCTGATATTCGGCCATCAGCTTGTCGCGCTCCAGGCCGGTCAGGCGGGCCAGGCGCATATCCAGAATCGCCTGCGCCTGTTTGTCGCTGAACTGGAAGCGTTCCATCAGCGCCAAGCGCGCCGCGCCTACGTCGCTGGAGGTTTTAATAATCTGCACGATCTCGTCGATATGGTCCAGAGCTTTGAGGAGGCCCTCCAAAATGTGCGCGCGCGCCGCAGCCTTGTCCAGGTCGTACTGCGTGCGGCGGGTAAGGACTTCCTTCTGGAAGCGGATATAGTGATACAGCATCTCCCGAAGGTTCAACACCTTGGGTTCGCCGTCCACCAGCGCCAGCATGTTCACGCCGAAGGTTTCCTGCAGCTGCGTGTGTTTGTACAGGAAGTTGAGAACTACCTGCGGGTTCACGTCGCGCTTGAGCTCAATTACCACGCGCATGCCGTTGCGGTCGCTCTCGTCGCGGATGTCGCTGATGCCCTCCACGCGCTTTTCATGTACCAGCTCGGCCACTTTTTCCACCATCTTGGCCTTGTTGACCATGTAAGGGATTTCCGTTATCACGATGCGCTGACGGTTTTGCGCCATTTGCTCAATTTCGGCGCGGGCACGCATGAGGATGCGGCCGCGGCCCGTGTGGTACGCCGCGCGGATGCCGCTGTACCCCAAAATAAGGCCGCCGGTGGGGAAA
The DNA here is from genome assembly GCA_017881705.1 of Christensenellaceae bacterium. GTDB lineage: Bacteria > Bacillota > Clostridia > Christensenellales > Aristaeellaceae > CAXXOK01. Next base: position 2,912 of record JADGQP010000118.1, on the reverse strand, counting down.
TCCGGCCCTTTGATGAACTGCATCAGCTCGTCCACCCGGCAGTCCGGATGGTCGATCATGTACACACAGCCGTCCACCACCTCGCGCAGGTTATGCGGGGGGATGTTGGTGGCCATGCCCACGGCGATGCCGCTGGAACCGTTCACCAGCAGGTTGGGGTACCGGCTGGGCAGTACGGTCGGCTGCATCAGGGTTTCGTCGAAGTTCGGGTAAAAGTCGACCGTGTCTTTATCGATTTCTCCCAGCAGGTTCATCGACAGTTTGGACATACGCGCCTCGGTGTAACGCATGGCGGCCGCGCCGTCGCCGTCCACCGAGCCGAAGTTGCCCTGCCCTTCCACCAACAAATAGCGGATGTTAAAATTCTGCGCCAGGCGCACCATGGCGTCGTAAACGCTGCTGTCGCCGTGCGGGTGGTATTTGCCCAGTACGTCGCCAACGATGCGCGCGCTTTTACGGTAAGGTTTATCGGGCGTCATGCCCAGCTCGCTCATTGCGTACAGGATACGCCGATGCACGGGTTTTAAGCCGTCGCGTACGTCCGGCAGCGCGCGGTTGATAATTACCGCCATGGCGTAGCTCATGAACGAGAGTTTCATCTCATGTTCCAGGTCTGTTGGAATCAGCTTGTCTTTGATGTCAGACATGAAAAAACTCCTAACTGCCTAAAGGCAGAAGTTTGTCGCGGTCGTGCTCGCGCGGGGCGCGTGCGGAGCAAAGGGTTTCGCACCTGTGGGTGCGACCAAAGGGCTTTCCGCTCGCCCTTTGGAAACCTTCGGGCGCTTGCATTCTTATGGGATGAAATACTCCCTCTCGGAGTACAGGAATGTCGTACACCGCTACCTTTGGTAGCGTGTCCGACGGTCCTGTCCATCCTTCGAGGGAGTATTTCATCCCTCAAGCGACAATCTGCAAGCGATGGTAAAAAATCGCTGTCACAGGCAGCGTCCTTGTAGTCCCTGGCGCTAAACCAATCTTGCAAGGAGGCGATGCGAAGGTTTCCAAAGGGCGAGCGCAAAGCCCTTTGGTACGCCCGCAGGCGTATTCCTGCGTCCCCTTCTGTGGTTAAAGGAGCATCGCTCCTTAAATGTCAAGGTCGGTCACGAGCTTGGCATTTTCCTCAATAAACTCCTTGCGCGGCTCCACCTGGTCGCCCATCAGCAGGGTCATAATCTCGTCGGCGGCAATGGCGTCGGACAAGGTCACGCGCATCATGGTGCGGGTTTTAGGGTTCATGGTGGTCTGCCACAACTGTTCGTTGCTCATTTCACCCAGGCCCTTGTAGCGCTGAATTTCCGGCTTGGGGTCGCGGCCGATTTCGGCCATCAGCTTTTCCAGTTCCTCGTCGTTGTATACGTAGTATTCCTTTTTGCTCTTGGTTACCTTATACAGCGGCGGCATGGCGATATAAACATAGCCGTTTTCCACCAGCGGGCGCATGTAGCGGTAAAAGAACGTGAGCATCAGAATGCGGATATGCGCGCCGTCTACGTCGGCATCCGTCATGCAGACGATGCGGTGATAGCGCAGGCGTTTAATATCGAACTCGTCGCCATAGCCGCAGCCAAACGCGGTAATCATGGCCTTGATCTCGTTATTGCCCAGCGCGCGCTCTATGCGTACCTTCTCCACGTTGAGGATCTTGCCGCGAAGCGGAAGAATGGCCTGGAACATACGGTCGCGGCCCGTTTTGGCGCTGCCGCCCGCGCTGTCGCCCTCCACCAGGAAAATCTCGCATTTGGCGGGGTCGCGTTCGGTGCAGTCGGCCAGCTTCCCTGGCATGGAGGCGCTTTCCAACACACTCTTGCGGCGGGTAAGCTCCCGTGCCTTGCGCGCGGCTTCGCGCGCACGCGAAGCACCGATGCAGCGCTCCAGTATCGCGCGGCCTACGGAAGGATTTTCGCCCAGATACGTGGATACATTGTCATAAACCATTTTATCCACGATGGTGCGGGTTTCGCTGTTGCCCAACTTCGACTTGGTTTGCCCCTCAAACTGCGGATCGCGCAGTTTCACGCTCACAATGGCGGCGATGCTTTCGCGGACGTCCTCGCTTTTCAGGTTGGTTTCATTGTCCTTTAGAAATTTAAACTGGCGGCCGTAATCGTTGATGGCGCGGGTGAGCCCCGTGGAAAAGCCGGTGAGGTGCGTGCCGCCCTCGGGTGTGTGGATGTTGTTGGCAAAGGAGAAGATATTCTCCTGATAGCCGTCGTTATACTGGAAGGCGACCTCCACATATGTGTCGTTTACCAGACCTTCGATATAAACGGGTTCCTCAAAAAGCATCTGCTTGTTTTTGTTCAGGTATTTCACAAACTCGCGGATGCCGCCCTCGTAATGGTACACATGCTCGGTGGGCGGGTTGTCCCGCTCATCGGTCAGCGAAATGCGAATGCCTTTGTTGAGGAAAGCCATTTCCCGTATGCGGATTTTTAAAACGTCGTATTGGAACTCGCCGGTTTCAAAAATACCGTCGGGGTTGTCGTAGGTTTTCACATCCGGCCAGAAGCGGATTGTGGTGCCGGATTCAGCGGTGTCACCGATGACCTTCAGGTCGTAGAGTACCTTGCCGCGCTCGTATTCCTGCTGGTAGACTTTCCCGTCCTGCCATACCGTAACCGTCAGGTGTTTGGACAGGGCGTTGACCACGCTGGCACCCACTCCGTGCAGCCCACCGGACACCTTGTAGCCATCGCCGCCGAACTTGCCGCCGGCGTGCAGAATCGTTAAACACACCTCTACCGCGGGGCGTCCGACTTTCGGGTGGATGCCCACGGGGAAGCCGCGTCCGTTATCGTGTACCTCGCAGGAACCGTCTTTGTGCAGAACTACCTGTATGTCGCTGCAGTACCCGGCCAGCGCCTCGTCTACGGCGTTGTCCACAATTTCATATACGCAATGGTGCAGCCCGC
>JADGQP010000117.1 GCA_017881705.1 Christensenellaceae bacterium | reverse complement strand
GTAAAATTTTGGAGGCTGAAATAGCGGCGCAGCTTTCCGCTTTGCACTACGTGGTAGGTCACTCCGGGCACGTTTGTTATCAGTCCGCGTTCCATGCCGTGTTCGGTGCCAATATAATGCACGTCGTACCCCGCGACCAAAAGGCGGGGGATCAGGCTCAGGTTGGGCGTTACGTGGCCGGCAGTGCCGCCGCCGGTCAGTACGATACGCTTCATGCGTCGCGCTCCTTTGCTTTCCAGGTACCTCATCAGTATACACGAAAAGCGCGGCGATTTCCACCCGGCGCTGTGAGCTGCTCTTTTGCTGTGTTTTGGGTTGCAATGGCCTGTTTGGCGCGTTATACTGGCATGGCATAAGAATGGAGGTAAGGCCTCATGAAGTATATTCTGGTTATCGGCGACGGTATGGCGGATACGGAGCTTGCGGCGCTGAACGGGCAGACCCCGCTGCAGGCGCTTACGCTTCCTGCGTTTGACCGTGTAGCCGGCTGCGCGTGCGGCTGTGCGCGCACGGTGCCTGTGGGGCTTGCGCCGGGCAGTGACACGGCCATTTTAAGCATTTTTGGAAACGATCCGCGCATCTGCTACACAGGCCGAAGCGTTCTGGAAGCGGCGGGCATGGGCATTACGCTGCCTACAAACGGCATCAGTTTCCGCGTCAACCTCTGCGCCGTGGAAGAGTTGCCCGGCGGGCTGGTGATCCACAGCCATAACGGCGGCAACGTCCACGGCGGCGAAGCCGAAACCCTGATGAACGACCTGATCGCCTCGCCCGCGTTCGCCTCGAAAATGCGCGACGCCGGACTAACAATCCATGTGACCGATACCTTCCGCCACATCGGCGTGATGGTGAGCCCCGCGCGCGATTTGAAGGCCGTAAAACTGACCGAGCCGCACAACGTGCTGGAGCAGCCGATTGCCCCGAACCTGCCGCATCTGCTTACGGATACGGACGACGCAGCCGCGCGAAAGCTGTGCGTGGACGTGCGGGAGCTGATGCTGCTTAGCTACGACTTTCTGAAAGATCATCCCATCAACCGCGCACGCGCGGCACGCGGCGAACTGCCCGCCAATATGATCTGGCCCTGGGGCGCTGCCACGGCCATGCGGCTGGACAACTTTGAAAAAAAGTACGGCAAGCGGGGTTCGGTGGTCAGCGCTGTGCCGCTGGTATGGGGCATCGCGGCGCTGGGCGGTTTAAAAACCCCGCGCGTGGAAGGTGCCAACGGCGACCTGGACACGAACTACGAAGGTAAGGTGGAGCGCGCGCTGAAGGCGCTGCTTCAGGAAAATGACGATTTTGCCGCCGTGCACGTGGAAGCGCCGGACGAGATGGCCCACGCCGGAAGCCTGGAACGCAAGCTGGAGGCCATCCGCCGTATCGACGCGCGCGTGGTGGCGCCGCTGCTGTCCCGCATGAGCGCCAGCGGGGAGGATTTTCGCCTGCTGCTGCTAAGCGACCATCCGACGCTGCTGACCACCCGCACCCACGACGGAACGCCCGTACCTTACGCGATTTACGACAGCCGCACCGTGAGAAAAGCGTTGGCGGAGGGCAAACTTGCCCCCACCCGCAAATTTTGCGAAAAGGAATGCCGAACCGAACCACTGATGGACGATGGCACACGCCTGATGAAAGCGCTGTTTGAACAGGCGTAAGCCGTCCCGGCCGTCGCTTGCCACCCGCGCCGCCATCCTGTATAATAGCCGTAGGTTGTTTTACGGGAGGGGGTGCCCGATATGGTAAGGCTTCGCCGGTTTGTCTGGTACCTTGCCAGCCGGCTGCTGCTGGTGATTGTGCTGCTTGGGCTTTGCACCGTCACGTTTTATTACGCGATGAACGCCACCAACGTATACATCGTCTTAAAGGACGGTATGGCCAAACGCGCGCAGGTGATTATGATGGGCGAGGACGCGACGGAACTGAACAAGTATTTCCAGACGAGCTACCTCCAGCGGGACCAAAACCTGATATTGGCCCAGGAGGGGCAAAGTCCCTACCAGTGTTACATAATCCGCGGCATCGACCACCGCCTGGAACTGACCTGGATGTGGTGCTGGCCCTGGGAAACCACTGCGCGCGCCGAGTTTACCGAAGAGATACCGCGAATCGACGGGCGGCTCAACCGCACCTATGCGGACACGGCCAAAGCACTTTTCGGCGACGGCTACGAAACCCCGCCCAAATGGCAGGCGGGCAAGTATTCCGCTACTTTGGTAAGGGAAAACAACCAGTGGCATATCAAGAATATTGTGCTTAAGGAAGCGTTGAACGATACGGATACGGCGCAATAACACCTTTGCGCCCCCACTTGACCGCGGGTTGGCTTTGTTGCCAGCCTGCGGTTTTCCATACTTTGGAAATGGTACTTTTACGGGGCGCGCGATTGTGCTATAATAACACCAGAAAAAGCGTTACCAAAATAACTCAAACTGTGCGTTTTACCTGCGGCAATGCCTGCGGGAAACGCGATGTTAAAAGAAAGAAGAGCGATCGCATGAGCGAGGCAATCGTGGGCAAAATGACGTCCGTAACCGGCGCGCAACTGGAAACATGGGAATGGCGGCCCCAGGGCGAGGTTCGCGCGGTGCTGCAGCTGGTGCACGGCATGGCCGAGCACATCGCCCGCTATGATGCGGCCGCTAAACGCCTGAACGAGGCGGGGTACCTGGTGGTGGGGCATACGCAGCTGGGGCACGGGGCCAAGGCGGAAACGCTGGGCTGGTTTGCCGCAAAGGACGGGTGGGACGCGCTGATTGAGGATGTGCATTCCCTGCGGGAAGCCACGCAGAAGGCCAATCCCGACGCGCCGTATTTTCTGCTGGGGCACAGCATGGGCAGCTTTGTTGTGCGTACCTATTGCCTCAAGCACGAGCAGGGGCTCGCCGGGGTTATCCTGTCCGGCACGGGGCATTTTGAACCGCCGATTCTCAATGCTGCACTTTGCATTGCCAACTTGCAATGCATGTTCGGCGGCGAAAAAAAGCCAAGCAAAATGCTTGCCGATATGAGCTTTGCGGGCTACGACAAAGGGATTGTACCCAAGCGGACAGCTTTCGACTGGCTTACGAGGGACACGGAGATTGTGGATCGTTACGTTGCGGATCCCTTCTGCGGCTTCCCCTTCACCGCTGGCGGCTACCGCGATATGTTCCGGGGGTTGAAGCGGCTGTACCCGAAGAACCTTGCCGCCATGGATAAAACGGTGCCCGTCCGCCTGTTCTCTGGTGGGAGCGATCCGGTAGGTCAACAGGGCGCGGGTGTGAAAACGACCATGCGGGAAATGCTGGATGCGGGCGTGGAGGACGTGAGCCTGAAACTCTACGAAAACGCCAGGCATGAAACGCTCAACGAACTCAACCGGGAAACTGTGCTAAACGACCTGTTGCAATGGATGGAGGAACAACTGAAAGCCTAACGACGCGAAAGGAGAACCCATGAGAAAGTTCAACATCTGGTTAGTCCTGGGTCTTACACTCTGTCTGTGCGCGGGCTTATTCACGGGAGCTATGGCGGAAACTGCGTCCGACACTGCGCAGGAGCCGCTGGAGATCCATATGGCCGCGGTCGGTCTGATGATCACCGTTCCTGCCGACCTGGAAGCCCTGGGGGGCGACGAGGATGCGTACGATCGGGGCTTTCGTTATGACGGCTATAATATTGATGATACCTTCGATTTTACCCTCTGGGTGCATGATGCCCGCGATATGACCATAAAGGATTACGCTGCTTTTTACGCGGAGCGTTACAGTTTTACGGACGTAAAATTGGACAGCGTAAACGGCTTTCCCGTTTACCGGCTGACCAACGCAGCTTCGCCCGACCTGCTGACGGTGCTGGTAGGCGAGCCGGATAATGACACGCCCAACGTTGTGTATGCACTCTCCTTTTCCTGCGATGATCAAAAAGCCTGGCAGCTGGAAGAGAGCATTCTGAAGACGCTTGCGAATTATTAGGCGCGTACGCGCAGACAACGAAAATTGTTAGCACTCGTGTTTGACGAGTGCTAATTTTCTATTGCATTTCAGGGTTTCATCTGCTACAATGACAACAATGGTCGGTTCTCGCCGTATTCCGCGGTTGGCGGCAGGCGTGCCGGTCGTTTCCAACAGGTTCGTTCGGCGGAGATTCCGCCCGGGCAAGGATAGCAAGGAGGCATACGAATGTCCACATCCAAAGGAAGTATTTCCATTCATGCTCAAAACATTATGCCAATTATCAAACGCTGGCTGTATTCCGACAAGGACATTTTCATACGGGAGATGGTATCCAACTGCTGCGACGCCATCGTAAAGCAGAAAATGGCGTACCCCGACGCGCAGGACGATTACCGCGTGCTGGTCACGCTGGATACGGCCGCCGGAGAGCTTCGTTTTGACGATAACGGCATCGGCATGACCGATGATGAGGTGAAGCGCTACATCAACCAGGTCGCTTTCTCCGGCGCGGAGGAGTTTTTAAAGAACTATCAGGGCGAAAATAAAAGCGGGATTATCGGGCATTTTGGCCTGGGTTTCTATTCCGCGTTCATGGTTGCCCAGAAGGTTACGATCCAGACGCTCAGTCAAAGCGAAAACGCCTCACCCGTGTGCTGGGAAAGCGAAGACGGGATGAAGTTCAAAATCAGCGACGGCAGCCGTACTCAGCATGGTACGACCATGATCCTCAAAATCGGGGAGGACTCCAAGGAGTTTCTGGAAGAATCCAAGGTGCGCGAAACACTTAACCGCTACTGCAGCTTCATGGCGCAGCCGATCTACCTGGAAGTGCTCAAACCGGAAATCCCTGCCCAACAAAAGGCGGATGGCGGCGAGGACAAGCCTGAAACCTCGGCGCAGGATGCCCAGAAGCCGGAACGTGTTCACATCAACGATCTGCCTGCCCTGTGGCTTAAACAACCTAAGGACTGCACCGAGGAAGAGTATACAGAGTTTTACAAGCGCGTTTTCCACGTGTATGACGAGCCGCTGTTTCACGTACACCTGAACGTGGATTATCCATTCAACCTCAAGGGGATCCTGTATTTCCCCAAAATCACCAATGATTTCGGCACCCGCGAGGGCGAGATCAAGCTGTTCAGCGGCCAGGTATTCGTGGCGGAGAACGTGAAGGAGATTATACCGGATTTCCTGATGCTTCTCAAAGGCGTAATCGACTGTCCGGACCTGCCGCTCAACGTAAGCCGTAGCTTTCTGCAAAACGACGGCTATGTGAAAAAACTCTCCGCTTACATCACCCGCAAAGTTGCCGACCGGTTGACCGACCTGTTTAAGACCGAGCGCGAGAAATATGAGAAATACTGGGACGATATACACCCCTTCGTAAAATACGGCTGCGTCCGTGACGCGAAGTTTTTTGACCAGGTGAAGGACACTCTCCTTTACAAAACCACCAAGGGAACCCATATGACGCTTTCGGAATATCTGGCTAAAAACGAAGGCAAACTGGGCAAGAAGGTCGTTTATACCAGCGACCCGATGCGCCAGGCGGCCGCCATTGCCATGTACGAAGGCAGGGAGATCGACGTTGTCGTGCTAGATGCGCTGATTGATTTGAATTTTGTGAGTTTCATTGAATATTCCGCAGGTGTGGAAGGGCTTACCTTCGCGCGCGTCGACGCGGATGCGGAAACCTTTACGCAGAAAGATGCCGCTGCCGACGAAGAAGCTAAAAAGGTGCTGGAAGCCGAGCAGGAGAAGTTAAAGACGCTGTTTCAAACAGCCACCGGCAACGATAGCCTGGAGGTGAAGCTGCAAACGCTGACCGACGCGCAAACCGCCGCCCTCTTAACGCAGGATGAACAGGGCCGTCGTTTCAGCGATATGAGCAAGATCTACGGTCAGGATTTTAAAATGCCTGAACGTCATACGCTGGTTCTCAACCGTGCCAACCGGATCGTGCAGACGCTGCTGACCAGCGAGGATGCGGATAAGCGCGCGTTGATTGCCGCCCAGGTTTACGACTTGGCGCGCATGAGCACCCGCCCGCTGGAAAAGGAAGAGATTACGAAGTTTTTACAGCGCAGCAGCCAACTGCTGGAGATGCTTGGGTAAGAGGCAGCGCAACCAGAACGCAAACGAAAACGCCGCGGTATTCCGCGGCGTTTTCGGACTGTTTAAAGCCTGATTTCAGGAGGTATCGGAGGGTCGCAACCCTCTGATTGTCGTTCGTATAGACCGGCTTTGCCGGTCGGGCGGGGAGTTTTCGGCAGCGCCGCAAACAATACACGAAACTCAAAAAAGTGGCGAAGTTCACTTTTTTGACAAGAAAAACGCCGCGGTATTCCGCGGCGTTTTTGTAATCGGTTTAACAGATTTGGGTGTTTCAGCTCAGCTCTTGGCGCCTTCCAGCACAACCGCCTTTTTGCGCTTGGGCAGAAGATCCAAGTTCATCTTGCTGATTACGTCCATGGCTACAGCACCCAGCAGCACCAAGCCCTTGACGACCTGCTGCAGGTTGGAGCTCAAGCCCATGATGGACATACCGTTGTTGAGCATACCCATGATTAGAGCGCCGATCAGCGTACCGCCGACTGTGCCGACGCCGCCGTAAGCGGAAGCGCCGCCGATGAAGCACGCGCCGATAGCATCCAGCTCGAAACTGGTGCCGGTTACGGGGCTTGCGCTGTTAAGGCGCGCTGCGAATACCATGCCTGCGACTGCTGCCAGAAAGCCCATGTTCACATAGGCGAGGAAGAACAGGCGGTTGGTCTTTACGCCGGAGAGGCGTGCGGCCTTCTCATTGCCGCCGAGGGCGTAGAGGTGACGCCCAGCCACCGTTTTGGTGGTGAAGAAGGTATATACAATCAACAATGCACCCAAGATGACCAGTACCGTCGGGATGCCCTGGTACTGTGCCAGAAGCGTGAAGAACCAGATCAGCGCGGCGGAGATCACCAGGAGTTTTAGAGCCAGGGCAAGCGGCGTTACCGTCTCATAGCCTTTGCGTTTGCGGCTATTATTGCTGATAACTTGAACGACGCAGAAAATCAGCGCAATTGCAACGCCTGTAATTAAACAGACAATATTCAGTTCCGTCCCCATAAAATTAACCCTGGCCGCCTTAGCAATAAAGCCTGTGGAAAACATCAGGTAATTGCTTGGGAACGGTGCAAGTGTCATGCCGTTTAAAAGCAACAGCGTTGCACCGCGGAAAACCAACTGGCCTGACAACGTTACAATGAAGGCGGGGATTCGTACGTACGCAATCCAGAAGCCCTGCCAGATGCCCACCATAATGCCGAGGATCAGGCAAATCCCGATGGAAAAATATACGTCCCATTTCCATACGATGATCATTTGTCCTGCGGCCGCACTTACCAATGCCACCACGGAGCCGACCGACAGGTCGATGTTACCGCCTGTCAGTATGCACATCAGCATACCGATAGCCAGAATCACCACGTACGCGTTCTGAAAAACGATGTTGGAAACATTCATCGGTTTGAGCAGAAGGCCGCCTGTGACGATCTGGAAAAAGGCGATGATTGCTACCAGGGCGATCAACAAACTGTACTGCTTTAAGTTGCCCTTGAAGAGTCTTTTTACCTTGTTCATGCGCCGATCTCTCCCTTGCTGTCTTGCATGATGTATCCCATGATGCTCTCCTGGGAGGCGTCATTCCCGTCGAGTTCCGCGATGATACGACTTTCGTTCATTACGTAGATACGGTCGCACATTCCAAGAAGTTCGGGCAGTTCGGAGGAAATCATCAATACTGCTTTCCCCTGCGCCACCAAGTTGTTGATGATCTGGTAAATTTCATACTTGGCGCCCACGTCGATGCCGCGGGTAGGCTCATCCAGCAGCAGCACGTTGGGCTGGGCAAAAATCCACTTGCCTATCAGCACCTTCTGCTGGTTGCCGCCGGAGAGATTACCTACCAACTGCTCCACAGAGGGCGTTTTTACGTTGAGCTTCTCGCGGATTTCTTTGGCTTTATGTAATTCCAAATCCTTATCCAGAATGCCATTTTTACTGATGAACACCGTACGGGCGAGCGTAATGTTGTGCTTGATGCTGTCTGGCACAATCAAGCCGTTGCCCTTACGGTCCTCCGTAACGTACGCAAGCCCATCGGTAATCGCCTGAGCAATGCTATGCAGCTCAACCAGCTTGCCGTCCAGGTACAGCTCTCCGCTGATATGAGTGCCATACGCCTTTCCGAAAATGGACATGGCCAGTTCGGTTCGGCCGGCGCCGATTAACCCTGCAACGCCGACAACTTCGCCCCTGTGGATATTGATGGATGCATTGTTCACAACCTTGCGGTCGGCATATAGCGGGTGGTAAACCGTCCAGTCTTTAATTTCCAGAGCGACATCGCCGATGTGATGCTCACGCGGCGGGAAGCGGCTAGTCATTTCGCGGCCGACCATGCCTTTGATAATGCGCGCTTCCGAGATTTCATCCTTGCCCTTCACAAGCGTTTCGATGGTGTGACCGTCGCGGATAATGGTAATCTTATCAGCGCAGTAAGCCAACTCGTTAAGTTTGTGAGAGATTAGAATGCTCGTAATGCCGCGGTTCTTCTTAAATTCCAATAATAGGTCGAGCAAGTTCTTCGCGTCGCTTTCATTCAGTGAAGAAGTAGGCTCGTCCAAAATCAACAGTTTTACGCTTTTTGCCAGCGCCTTGGCGATCTCGGCGAGCTGCTGCTTGCCCATGCCGATATCTTTGACCAGCGTATGCGGGTTTTCATGCAGCCCTACCATTTTCATGTACTCGGCGCATTTCTGATATGTTAAGTCCCAGTTGATAACGCCGCTTGTCGCTTGCTCGTTACCTAAAAACATGTTCTCCGCAAGGCTCAGGTAAGGTACGAGCGCGAGCTCCTGGTGGATAATTGCGATACCCTGGTGCTCGCTTTCTTTAATGGTGTGAAAACGGCATTCTTTGCCGTTGAAGATAATATCACCGCTATAGGAGCCGTACGGGTAAATGCCACTGAGCACGTTCATCAGCGTGGATTTTCCAGCGCCGTTCTCGCCGCAGATGGCATGGATCTCGCCTTCCTCAACCTCTATATTAACTTGATCCAGCGCCTTCACGCCGGGAAATTCTTTGGTGATGTTCTGCATTTTCAGAAGCGTATTGCCCAAGTGACCTTCCTCCCGATTCTGCAAAAGGAGACGGACGAAGGATTCGTCCGTCTCCTGTCGTCAGTTGTTGCTTAGGAGATGTTGCTAATTATTTAGCCAGCTGGTCGGCGGTATAGTAGCCGCTGTCGATCAGGATAGCCTGATAGTTGGAAGCATCCGCGAATACCGGCGTGCAGTTGAAGCTCGGGACATCCTTGGTCTTGTTGTTGTAGGTGGCATTGGTCACGGGGGTCTTGCCGGAGAGGATGTCGGTAACCATCGTCACGGTCTGGGCGGCCAGGGTGCGGGTGTCTTTGAACACGGACATAGCCTGGAGGCCGGCGATCATGTTCTTGGTGTTGGCGATGTCGCAATCCTGCCCAGTGATAACGGGGATGTTGTCCTTGGTGAAGCCAGCGGCCACGAGGCTGTTGGTTACGCCCAGGGCGGTGGAGTCGTTGGAGCACAGGCAGATATCCAGCTTGGTGCCGCCGGTGAGGGCGTCAGAGTAGTAGGAGCTCAGGATCGTGTCCATACGGGCCTGAGAGGTCTCGCTCTTCCAAGCGGGGGTGGCGACGGTCGCGAAGTCTACTTGGCCACTCTTGCAAACGAGTTTGCCGCTGTCCAGGTAGGGCTTGAGCAGATCCATAGCGCCGGTGAAGAACAGGTTAGCGTTGTTGTCATCGGGGCTGCCGGCGGTGAATTCGATGGTGAAGGGGCCCTTCACGGTATCATCAGCCAGTTTGAAGCGATCGATGATGTATTGGCCCTGGATTTTGCCTACGCCATAGTTGTCGAAGGTGGTGTAGTAGTCCACGGCGTCGGTGTCGGTCAGCAGACGGTCATAAGCGATAACCGGGATTTTGGCTTCCTTGGCGGTTGCAAGCACAGTGCCCAGCGCGCTGCCATCGATGGAGGCAACGACCAGAACCTGTACGCCGCCGGTGATCATGTTTTCGATCTGAGAAACCTGGGTGGCTACATCGTTGTTGGCGTACTGAAGGTCAACGGTATAACCGGCGGCCTCAAGCTGAGCCTTCATGTTCGTGCCATCCTGATTCCAGCGCTGCAGGCTCTGGGTGGGCATTGCCACGCCAACTTTGCCTTCAGCCATCGCCATGCTGGCCAGAGAGAGTGTCAGAACGAGAGCCAGAACAACCGCGAGTACCTTTTTCATAATAGAATACACTCCTTTTTTATTTCTAGGCCGAATCTGTCGACCCGACCTGAAAACCATGCTTCCGCGGAAACCGCACGTAACGAATACGCGACTCGTTTTCAATGTGTCCGAGCACATATTCGCCCGCGCCGTATTGCGCTATCCGTTTCCGTATGTGGGTATTTTATCCCACAAAAGGTTGGTTGTCAATAGTGTACAAAAAAGTTTTCCGTTCGTTGCACGTATTGTATATTGTTGCTTCCCATCATATAGCCGTTATATAGCCAATATATAGCTATTTGTGGCGACGCTCGAAAACGGGGCTTGCAGCGGCCGCAGCACAGGCATATGCCACACGTTCGCTCAATTTAGTAAATAATGTATGTTCAATGAGGGCTAAAAGCATAAAAACCTTCATTTCGGGGCTTATAAGATTGACAAACACCTAACGAAACAGTAAGATAAATTGATTGAATGTGCTCGTGCACGCGGCGTTTTGTGAAGCGCGGCGTCGGCTCGTGCCGAAAGGCGCGGCAGGGAAAGAAAAGAGTTAAAGCCCGAGTGCTTTTGTGATATCGCGATTGGAAGTGTTTGGCATGACCATCAAGGAAATCGCGCAATTATGCGGCGTCAGCCGGGGAACCGTCGACCGCGTGCTTAACCACCGTGGCAAGGTGAAGCCTGAAACGGAAGCGTTGATCCTGCGAACCATTCACCGTATGGGGTACACGAAAAACATAGCCGGTAAGGCGCTTACGGTGCGCAAGAGCGCGCCCGTTTTCGGCGCGCTGGTATCCAGCGAGGGGAACTTGTTTTTCGAAGACGTGATCGCGGGCTTTCGCAAGGCGGAAGAAGAACTGGCGGATTACGGCGTAACGGTGTTGCTGAAAACCATGCGTGGGTATGACGTGGGACGGCAGCTTATGCTGATCGACGAGCTTTGTGAGTCGGGCATAGCCGTGCTGATCATACAGGCGATTAACGATGAGCGTATAGAGCAGCGTATCCGCAGCCTGGCGGAAAAGGGCATTGCGACCATTACGGTCAATACAGATATCGAAAACAGCTGCCGGGTGTGCTATGTGGGCAGCGATTATACATCCGGCGGGGAAACCGCAGCGGGGCTGATGCGGCTGATTACCCACGGGCAGGCAAACTTAGGTGTGGTAACGGGCGTGAATACGCTGCTGGGTCACGTGCAGCGTTTGGAAGGGTTCGAGCGTCACCTACGGGAGATTTGCCCGGAAATCAGGGTTCTGGATCGGGTCAGCGCCATGGACGACATGGAGCACAGCTACCGCATGACTTTGGAGATGCTTCGCCGACATCCGGAGATCGATACGCTTTTCGTCACCGCGTCGGGCACTTTCGGCGCCTGCCGGGCGGTGATCGAGCTGGACCGGGAAAAGAATATGCAGGTGGTCGCCTTTGACACCGTGCCCTCCACCGTGGAGATGATGCGCCGCGGCCTGGTGCGCGCTGTGGTGTGCCAGCAGCCGTTCATGCAGGGGTATCAGGCGGTGCGCGCCGCGTTCGATATTTTGCTTACGGGGGCTTCTAAGCAAGGCGAACAAATTATCATGGAGAATCAAATAAAGATCGTTGAAAATCTATAGCCTGCGACACTTTAACCCATGCGAACGGCAAACGTAAAAAGGCATTGACAAGCGAAACAGTTTGGATTAAAATATTCACGAATAAGAGTGTGCTCGGGCACATGACCGACATATAACCAAATAATACATCCCTATATGGGAAAGGAGCATTCACTATGGCGGAAATTTTCAAGAACCTCCCGGATGTTCATTATGAAGGTCCCCAATCCAAAAACCCACTTGCCTTTAAATATTATGATCCCAACCGGGTGATTATGGGCAAGAAGATGAGCGAACACCTGCCCTTTGCCATGGCCTGGTGGCATAACCTGGGGGCC
Organism: Christensenellaceae bacterium; assembly: GCA_017881705.1. GTDB lineage: Bacteria > Bacillota > Clostridia > Christensenellales > Aristaeellaceae > CAXXOK01. The sequence continues at coordinate 2,443 of JADGQP010000117.1, read as the reverse complement.
ACAGGTACGGACATGTTCGGCTCCGGCACGGCGGATAAATCCTTTGGCGCGAAACCCGGCACCATGGAGCACGCGAAAGCCAAGGTGGACGCTGGCTTTGAGTTTATGAAGAAACTCGGCATCCACTATTTCTGCTTTCACGATATAGATCTGGTGCCTGAAGCGGACACCATCGACGAGACTAACGCCCGCCTGGATGAACTGACGGATTATATGCTCCTTAAGATGAAGGGAACCGATATTAAGTGCCTGTGGGGAACCGCCAACATGTTTGGCAATCCCCGCTACATGAACGGCGCGGGCTCCAGCAACAGCGTGGATGTATTCTGCCATGCCGCTGCACAGATTAAAAAGGCGCTGGATTGCACGGTCAAGCTGGGCGGCCGCGGCTATGTGTTCTGGGGCGGGCGCGAGGGCTACGAAACGCTGCTGAATACGAATATGAAGTTCGAACAGCAAAACATCGCCGCGCTGATGAAGATGGCGGTGGAGTACGGCCGTTCCATCGGCTTCAAGGGCGATTTCTACATTGAGCCCAAGCCCAAGGAACCCATGAAGCACCAGTACGACTTCGACGCGGCAACGGCGATCGGCTTCCTGCGCCAATACGGGCTGGACAAGGATTTTAAACTCAACATTGAAGCCAACCACGCCACGCTCGCCGGTCACACTTTCCAGCACGATCTGCGCGTGGCCGCCATCAACGGCATGCTGGGCTCCATCGACGCCAACCAGGGCGATATGCTTCTGGGCTGGGACACCGACGAGTTTCCCTTTAACGTCTACGATACCACGCTGTGCATGTATGAAGTGCTCAAGTCCGACGGACTTACCGGCGGCTTCAACTTTGACGCGAAAAACCGCCGCCCCAGCTACACCTACGAGGATATGTTCCAGGCGTTCGTGCTGGGCATGGACAGCTTCGCGCTGGGCCTCATCAAGGCTGCGGAAATCATTGAAGACGGCCGTATTGAAACCTTCCTGAAGGAACGGTATGCCAGCTACGAAACCACCGATATCGGCAAGAAGATCCGCGCCGGCAAAGCCACGCTTGCCGAATGCGCCGCCATCGCCAGCAAACACGGCGCGCCCGCGCTGCCCGGCAGCGGCAAACAGGAATACCTGGAAGCCGTGATGAACCAGATTTTATTCGGGAAGGCCTGAGAAACAACCATGAACAAACGCTATTTACTGGGGATCGACCTAGGCACCAGCGGCACCAAAACCGTCCTGTTTTCACAGGACGGCGCGGCGGTTGCCAACGCTGCGGTAGAGTATCCCATGAGCCAGCCCCAAAACGGCTGGGCGGAACAAGCGCCTGAGGATTGGTGGAACGCGGCGGTCGCCACGCTTGGCAAAGTGCTGCGCGACAGCGGCGTAAACCCCGAGGATATCATTGGGTTGGGCATCAGCGGCCAGATGCACGGGCTGGTGATGCTGGACGAAAAGGGCGAAGTGCTTCGGCCCTCCATTATCTGGTGCGACCAGCGCACCGGCGTGGAATGCGCGGAAATCACCGAGATTATCGGCGCGCAGCGGCTGATCGAGATCACCGCCAACCCCGCGCTCACCGGTTTTACGGCGGGCAAGATTCGCTGGGTGCAAAAGCACGAGCCGGAAGTGTACCAAAAGTGCCGCCATATCCTTTTGCCGAAAGATTACCTGCGCTACAAGCTCACCGGCGATTTTGCCACCGAGGTAAGCGATGCCAGCGGCATGCAGCTGCTGGATGTGCCGGGCCGTTGCTGGAGCGACGAGATGCTTACCAAACTGGGCATTGATAAGAGTTACCTCGGCAAGGTCTATGAAAGCACAGAGGTGACCGGCCACATCAGCGAAACGGCCGCGGCGCTTACCGGCCTTTCCGAAAAAACGCTGGTCGTTGGCGGGGCGGGCGATAACGCGGCTGCGGCGGTAGGCACCGGCGTGGTTGCGGACGGCCGCGCGTTTACCACCATCGGAACCAGCGGCGTTGTGTTCGCGCACACCGATCATCTGGCCATCGATCCCAAGGGCCGCGTGCACACCTTCTGCTGCGCCGTGCCGGGCGCCTGGCACGTGATGGGTGTAACCCAGGCAGCCGGGCTGTCCCTCAAATGGTTCCGCGATCAATTCTGCCAGGCGGAAATCGAAGCCGCGGCGGGCATGGGCGTGGATTCCTACGACCTGCTCAACAAAGAGGTAGCCCAAAGCCCCATTGGCGCCAACCGCCTGTTTTACCTGCCTTACCTGATGGGCGAGCGCACCCCGCACCTGGACCCGGACTGCCGCGGGGTATTCTTCGGCCTTTCCGCCATGCACCAGAAGCGCGATCTAATCCGCGCGGTGATGGAGGGCGTGACCTACTCGCTGAAAGATTGCCTTAACGTGCTCGACGAGATGGGCGTGAAGCCCGCGCAGATGCTGGCCACCGGCGGCGGCGGCCGCAGCGAGCTTTGGCGGC
>JADGQP010000116.1 GCA_017881705.1 Christensenellaceae bacterium | reverse complement strand
TCTGCACGGCGGAGTTGTGCATGGTATTGGTGCCCAGCAGTACAAAATCCGCGCCGCCGAGTTCCAGCCGCTGTGCCGCGTCCGCCAGCAGCTCGCCTACCTGCCGCCAGTCGCCCGCGCGCTGCGCAGCCTCCACCTGGGCGAAATCCACATTATAAAGCAGCATCTTCGCGCTGTGGTAGCCGCCAAGCGCCGCGTTCACCCGTTGGTTGATAATCTGATAGTAGGTTACCGTGCTTTCCCAGCTCATGCCGCCGATAAGACCGATGGTTTTCACGGGCGCTCCCCCTCTATTTCCTTTTGGGGATTGTAACGCGCGCGGGCGCATCCGTCAAGCGCCGCGTTTGACAAACGGATGGGCGCATGGTATTCTGTGGCTGAACATTCAAGGGAAAAATCGCAAACGGAGGCGCCAGATCGCCTATGAAAATCGCCGTGCTGATACCCTGCTACAACGAAGCGAAAACCATCGCCAAGGTCGTGGAGGATTACCGCGCCGCGCTGCCCGAGGCGGAAGTGTTTGTGTACGACAATAATTCCACCGATAATACCGACGGGCTTGCCCGCGCGGCGGGCGCCACCGTGTGTTACGAGCATAGGCAGGGCAAAGGCAACGTAATCCGCACGATGTTTCGGGAAATCGACGCCGACGCGTACCTGATGATCGACGGGGACGATACCTACCCCGCGGAAAACGCGCGCGCGATGGTGGACCTGGTGCTGGAACAGAAGGCGGATATGGTGGTGGGCGACCGGCTGAGTTCCACCTATTTTTCGCAGAACAAGCGGCCCTTCCACAACTCCGGAAACCGTATGGTGCGCGGCATGGTCAACCGCCTTTTCCACGGCAACATCGCCGACCTTATGAGCGGCTACCGCGCGTTCAGCTACCAGTTCGTTAAATCTTTCCCTGTGATTTCCCAGGGGTTTGAAATCGAAACGGAAATGAGCATTCACGCGCTGGATAAAAACCTGTCCATTACCAGCGTGCCTGTGGCCTACCGCGACCGCTCGGCGGACAACCCCAGCAAGCTCAATACCTATACCGACGGCTTCCGGGTGCTGCGCACGGTCGCGCGGCTTTACAAGGAATACCGGCCGCTTTCCTTTTTCGGTATTTTCACGGCGCTGTTTGGCGTTGTGGGCGTAGGCATGTTTGTGCCTGTGCTGGCCGAATATCTACGCACGGGGCTGGTGCCCCGCTTTCCCACGCTGATTGTTTCCGGCGTACTGATGACACTGGCGATTTTGATGCTGGTGTGCGGGCTGATCTTGGATACGGTAGCCAAAAAGCACCGCCAGCTGTTTGAGATTAACATGAATATGCTGCGGCTTCTACGCGACCGCAACAACCGCGCGGAGTGATTCGCCATGAGGGAAACGCGGCGCTTATCGTTTAAAATGTTTGCGCGCTTGGCGGGCTGTCTGTCAGCGGGCGCGCTTTCGATGGCCGCGTTTACCCTGTCGGCTTCCGGCTACGTGGGCGTGAGTGACCCGCCGCTTGCGGCAGGCAGCCCGACGTGGCTGTTTTATGCGCTGTTGCTTGCTGGTCTTTGGTGGCTTGTAACGGCAAAAGGGCGTAAGCGCCCCACGGCGGGTATGGCTGCGATGGGGCTGCTTTTCGGCGTGGTCAACTATTTCGCCACGACGCTGTTTGCGTACGATACGTGGAGTTTCCTGCAATCCGTCGGCGCGTGGGCGCGAGCGGCGCTGTGCGTTTTGGGGCAGGCCGCGGTGATGGCAGCGGTTTTTTCGCTGGTTTGCGCGTGGCTGGAAAAACCGGCACGGGAATGTAAGGGGTTCGTCGCACGCTTCACAAGCCGAACGTTTTCCCGTCTGGCGGAGCGGTTTCCCCGCCTTACGGCCTGGCGGCGCGCGCACCGCACCCTTGCGGCGATGGTTTTTCTGCTGGGTTGCTGGTCGCCGTACCTGATTGTTTTCTACCCGGGCACGATTATCTGGGACATGGGGGAAATGCTCGGCGGTCTGTACGGCCTGCGCCTGTTATCCACCTGGCACCCGATGCTGACCACCTGGCTGCTGGGCGGCTGCGTGTGGTTGGGGCGGGCGCTGAGCGGCGATAACCTGGGCGCGTTCCTGTTTACGTTATTGCAAACCGTGGCGCTGGCCTACGCCCTTGCGGATGCGCTTCGGTTTATGCGCAGGCTGTGGGGAAAGATACGCTGTATGCGGTGGCTTTGCTGCTGTTTACGGTGCGTACGGCGGAGATCATCCGTTTCGGCGCGCCGAAAGCTCGCGGACTGGTTGCGTACGCGGCGTTTGCGGTGCTTGCGTGCCTGCTGCGCACAAACGGGCTGTACGTCGTGCTGGGCGCGGCGGTGTGCGCCGTGGCGTTCGGGTTTCGCGGCAAGGCGCGCTTTTCGGCTGGCGGAGCGCTCGCGGCCGCGTTTGCGCTGGTTTTCGCGTTCAACAACGGGCTGGTACCTGCCCTGGGCATTCAGGATGAAACGGCTTCCGGCTTATATTCCGTGTGTTTCCAGCAAAGCGCGCGCACACTGCGCGACCATGCCGATACCGTAACTCCGCAGGAATACGCCGAGATCGACCGCGTACTGGACGCCGCCAACCTGCCTGAATTATACGAAACCAACATTTCCGACCCGGTAAAATACACCTTCCGGCAATACGGGCAGGGGCGCGAGGCGGAAACCGCCGCGCTGACCCGGTACCGTCAAACCTGGCTGTCCATGTTCAAGAAATATCCGCTTACTTACCTGGAAGCTTTCGTGGCGGGCAACTGCGGCTATTATGCCTTCACCCCGAAGATCGACGCCGCGCGCACCTACCACGCGCAGGGCGGTATCCGTTTCGTGTTTGAAACCTACGACCTGGGGGAGAACCCCCTGTACCTGCATACTACGCAGATCGGTGCGCTTTCAGGCGTTCGCATGCTGCTGGCGGCCTACGCGCGCGGCTGGCGGCGCGTGCCGATTTTGGAACTGCTGCTGTATTGTCCGGTTTATACCTGGCTGCTTACCGCGGCGGCATTTTCACTTTTGCGGCGCAGGCGGTTTAGGGAACTGGCCGCGTTTATTCCGGCGCTGCTGAGCCTGGGCGTGTGCGCGCTTTCCCCCGTGAACGATTACTTCCGTTATTTCCTGCCGATTGTGGCGATGACGATACCGTTGCTGGCGCTGGCCAAAGAGCCGGCCGCGCGCGAGACGCTTTAAACTAAAACAGGCAGCCGGCGGAGATTTCCGCCGGTTGCCTGTTTATTTTACGATACCCAGTTTTTCCGCAGCTTGAACCGGCGATCGGGGGACGTCTCCGGCCTCGCGTCCGTGCCCTTTACCACGGTGAGCCGGGCTGCCGATGCGGGCAGTGACTTTACGTCTTCCATCGGCAGGTAAGTAACAAAGTATAGCGAGCGTACCGCGTCGCCGGTGAGGTATTTCACCCTCATCTTATAAACACGCAGCTGGTTTTCCTCGCTCAGGCGGTGGTAGGTGCCTTCGGCGGCGTCCTGTGTTTCAAACGCCCGCCTGAACAGCGCGAACAGCTGCTGATAATCTTCATCCGTGGTAAGGGCGCGCACGTTGGTGCCGCAGCGGTACAGCCGATCCGCCTTGTCCCCCGTTACGCTCAGGTATTCCTCGTTGATGCGCAGAAGCTCAATCGTATTCCCGTTCATTTCGCACATGCTTGCCGCGCAGGGAATGGTGGAAAGCATCAGGTTGAAATCCCCGTCGATGCTCCATACGCGGCGCACGGCGGACTCGGGAAATACGGAAGCGGACATAACCGGCTTGCGCGGGGCGGCGGAAGATACCAGTTTTTCAAAATCGGAAACGGAAACCGGTTTGTAGTACAGAAAACCCTGCCCAACCGAGCACCCGATGGAGGACAGAAAGCGCGCCTGCGCGGACGTTTCCACACCTTCCGCCACAATCGGCAGCGACAGGTAACGCGCCATGCGTACGATGCTGCTTAAAATGGTGCCGCCGCGCCCGTCCCGGTCGGTGCCGTACAGGAAGCGCATGTCCAGCTTCAAGGAATCCACGGGAATTTCCTTAAGCATGTTCAGGCTGGAATAGGCGCTGCCGAAATCGTCCATTTCCACGGTAAACCCTTCGCGGCGCAGCGTCGCGATTAAATCGGAAAGCTGTTTGGGGTCCTCGGCATAGGCGCTTTCAGTAATCTCCAGCTCCATAAACCGGCGCGGCACACGGTAACGCTCAGCCAGATCGCACAGAATACGGACCAGCGCGGGGTTGTAGATGTCCACGCGGGAGATGTTCATACTCAGCGGCAGGGTGGGCGCGTCGCCGCTGCGGTCCATCCAGCGGCGGATCAATTTGCAGACCTGCTCCCAAACATAGGCGTCCATCTTCATGATGAAGCCGTTTTTTTCAAAGATGGGCACAAACGTTCCGGGCATCAGCAACCCCCGGGTCGGGTGGTTCCAGCGCACAAGCGCCTCGGCGCCGACGATTTCTCCGGTGGCCAGCACGCACTTGGGCTGCAGGAAAATTTCAAACTGGTTTTGCTGCAGGGCGGCCGTCATGTCGTTGATAATCTGCTGTTCGTCCAATAGCGTCTGGCGAAGCTGGTCGTCATAATAGGCGTAACGCTTCAGGTAATTGCCCTTCACGGTGCGCTTGGCCATTTCCGCGCGGTCGTGCATAATGCTTACGGGCAGCGTGCGGTCATCGATAATGTACAGGCCGTACACCAGCAGAATCTCAAACGGCAGGCCGTATTCGCGCAGGTTTCGGTCGCTATCGGTTATCAGAGCCTGCAGATCTTTGGACGAGTAGGGCACGCAGAGTACAAAGTTGTCTGCGTCGATACGCCCGTAGGTTCCGGCGCCGGAATAGAGCGCCTGCATACGCTGGGCGATGTAGCGAAGCAGCCGGTTCCCCTCTTCATGGCCGAAAATATCGTTGATCAGCCTGAATTTTTCGATATCGAAGGCGATCATTAGAAATGTCTGGTTGGGCGCGGCATCCAGCATCAGCTTGGTTTTTCGGTAGAAGGCCGCTTTGTTGCAGATGCTGGTGAGCGGGTCGTGCTCGGCGATATAGCGTAGTTCGTTCTGATGGCGCGATTCATCGTTCTTTTGCAGGAGCAGGAAGCGGTTTTGTACCCGCAGGTCTTCGGTTTCCTGCCGGCGAATGGCATTTTTCACCCGCAGCCGCACCAGCCTGGGGTTGAAAGGCTTGTTTATCATATCCGCCGCGCCCAGCTCTATGGCTTTCATGCCTAACTCGGTTTCTTCCGCCGCTGTGACGATTACGGGCAGGGAAACGAGCTTTTCGTTAAGCCGGATGCGTTCCAGCAATTCCGTGCCGCCCGCGCCGGGCAAATCCAGATCCATGAGCACCGCGGATATGGTGGGCTCGCGCTGAAGGCTCAGCAGGCACTCCTCCGCGCTGCGAACGATAATCAGCCGATAATCCCGTTGGAGAATCCCCTGCAAAAACGTGAGGCACTCTTCCGATGCGTCCGCGAGCAGCAGGGTGCGCTCCGGCTGGTTATCGGGGGAAGTTTCATTGCCGCTTACCCACGGCCCCGGGTACGCGCTCGGCGCGTCCGATTTGGCGCCGTTGGTGCTCATCAGGCCGCTGTCAAAGAAAATTAAACGGTTTTTACCGCTATGCTTGGCGCCGTACAGCGCCATGTCCGCTTTTTGGAAGAGCACGTCAAACTTTGTGCCGTCCTTTGGATATATCGCGACACCGACGCTTCCGGTGATGCTGACCCCTTCGCCTAGCTGTTTGCCCAGCGCCTGGCAAATGAAAGCTGAACGTCTTTCCAGAAAATCCGTTTCATCCCGTACGCTTTTTAAGCAGATAATAAACTCGTCGCCGTCGCCGCGGGCGATCAGGTCCTCGCTGCGCATCATGGCGCGCAGGTTGTTGGCGATATCCTGAAGCACCCGATCCCCGAACGTGTGGCCGAAAACGTCGTTGACGCGTTTAAATCCGTCTAGGCCGATCAGGAGCAGGGCGTGCATTTCCTCGGGCGGGGCGGTTTCCAGGCAGCGACTGGCCAGTTTTTCCAATGCGGCGCGGTTCATCAGCCCCGTAAGCGCATCGCTTTCGGTGTCGTTTTCCGTGAACGGCCGGTTCCGCTTGCCGTTTTCCTCATCTTGAAAAAGGAGCAGGGCCAGCACGTCGCCGGAAGAAGGGTGCGGCATTAAACGGAGGCAGACCTGCGTGCGCAAAGCCTCGCCGTCCGCGCTGACGCGCCGGAAATCCAGCTGATCGGTCAGCTTTCCGCTTTCGTACAGATCCAGCAGCCTTTCCCGATCCAAAAACGCGCGGAAACGGTGCGCGTCTTCCGGATGCACGTACCGCTGCGCCAGCTGGCCCACAGCCTGATTGAGCGATTGCTTCGCTTCGTCCTCCGGGGGTGGGAAAAGCTCGCCGGACATATCCGAAAATGTGTTTTCCGACAGGTTATATTCGTAATAGCTGATGGAGCTGGAAGGCTGATCCGTAAAATTCTTTTTCCAGCGGCGGTAAGCCAGCTCCATCTGGCGCTCCTCTGTAATATCGGTAAGTGTAATCACCGCCTGCAGCGGGTTGCCATCGTCGGAGAAGATCAGGGTATACTCCGCGTGGTACCAGGCGAATAGGCCGCTTAAGCTGCGCAGGCTGACGGTACAGGAGCCGTAAGGCTTGCCGGAAATAATATCGTTGAAGAAGGCTCGAAAATCTTCCGCGCAGTTTTCAGGAACGACGCCGGACGCGATAGCGGCTTCGGGCATATTTAGCGTGTCCCGGTCGGTCTGGGAAAGCGGAGAATTGCCTTCACCGGGCAAAATCGCGCGGCGGGTCACATCGAAACGCAGCAAATATTTCTGGCTTTGACGCGCGGCGATATGGTATTCTTCCTCGCGAACACGCAGCTGTTCGGTACGGCTGGACTGTACCAGTAAATCCACGTTTGAGCGAAACAGGGTGATAGTCAGATCCAGCACAAGCGCCATGACCCCGTAACGAAATACCGAGGTGTTGTCCTCCATGGGCAGGATATAAAACAGCGCCAGCGTGATCACGCCGGAAATCACGGCCAGGCCAAAGCCCAGTATCATTTCCCCGTGTTTTCCCCTTGTGAACCTGCGACGCAGGTAGGCAACCAGCACGACTAGGCAGCTAAGCGCCAGCAGCGCGTGCGAAGCCATGAGCCCCGCCCAAAGCAGGTAGTGGTTTGCCGCGATCAGCAACAGCTGCGCCAGCGCGCTCAGGGCGATCAGCCCGCCCAGCGCGTACGCGGAACGCTTGATCACAGGCTGCGTTTTGCCAATATACAGCAGAAAGGGAACCGGCATCAGCAGATAGCTGAACAGGTTGAGCAACAGGAACACCGAACTGCCCAGATAGCTTACGCCCGATATGTCGGTGTCGGAATAAAACCACAGACCCGCCAGAAATAAAAACGCCAGCAGGTCGTAATACTGCGCGGGCATGCGTTTGTGAAAGTGAAGCGATTCTACCAGAGCGAACGCGAACAGCCCCAGCGCGAACAGGATAATCACAAGGCTCAAGATGATGGTGGGCAGGGAGCGCGAAAGAAGCGACAGGCGAATCTTTTCCACGGAGCCTAAACGAAGGGTGTATACTTCCACAAAAGGCTTACTGCCGGTATTGCTGAAGGTAAGCCGGATGGGTTTGCCCGCCATGTCGGGCGTAAGCGAAACCAAACTCCATGGCAGGTCGTAAGAAAGGCGGATCCCCTCGCCGGTCGCTACTCCGGTCACAGGCACGGTAATGCCGTCCACCTCGGCTTTTACCTGCTGGTATCCGGTTTTTACAAACAAACAATCCTCCGCGTTCAGCGTGGCGGGCAGGGTGTTGACGATTACGTTTTGGGAAGGGCTCAGTCTCACGGGTAAAGAAAGATCTTCGGTAGCTCCGTTCGCGTCCGGCGCGCTCCAGCCGGTTTCCCAATAGGAAGGGTCGTTCTGCGAGCTTTTCGTGCGTGCGGGGGATTGATCCGATACGGCCAGCCAGAGAATGGATACCATAAGCAACGTGAAAATGATTGGTATGAACCATTTTCTGAGTTTCATATTTCTCGCCTCACGCCGTATCCTTTGTTTCCTGCCGTCGAAACGTTGTTTTAGTCAAACGACTTGAATAAAAAAGTAATCTGAACCTTATTATACAGAACGATTTTCACGAATGCAAGCAAAAAACCATGCGTATAAGGTTTTAAAAATATTCGGGCGGCGGCAAAACCGAAATATAAAAGGGTGCGCCTGTGTTGGGAATAGGCCGTTGACAAACCGGTTTGGCTGTGGTATAGTGGCTTTCGTAAGCAGAAGCTGCCCGCTTCTCACCGCGCGAATCCGTTTTGCGCAGGTCGCGGCACGAAGTCCGTGGCTGTCGGCGTTTAGCGGCGGGTAGTATGCTCGGCGCTTTTTGTTTGCTTTCATTGCCGGCGAAGCCGGACGCGGCAGGCCGAAAGCCCGCCTGAATTATACGGAGGTGCATGGATATCAACAACGAACCGATGATTAACGAGGAGATTAACGACCGCGATGTGCGCTTGATCGGCCCCGACGGCGAGCAGCTGGGGGTAATGACTTCCCGCGCCGCTTTGGAAAAAGCCGAAGAGTTGGGGCTGGATCTGGTGAAGATCGTGCCCAACGCCCAACCGCCCGTTTGCAAGCTGCTGGATTACGACAAGCACCGCTTTGAGCAATCCAAGCGTGAACATGAGCTGCGGAAAAATCAACGCATCGTAGAGCTTAAAGAAGTGCAGCTTTCCGCCACAATCGAGGAGAACGACCTTCAGACCAAGCTGAAGAACGCCGTAAAATTCCTGGAAACGGGCGACAAGGTGAAGGTGAGCATCCGCTTCCGCGGCCGCCAGATCGCCCATGCAAACATCGGTATGCAGATCATGCTGGATTTTGCCAAACGCATCGAGGAGATCGGCGTAATCGAACGCAGGCCCTTGCTGGATGGCCGCCACATGATCATGATTATCGCCCCGAAGATCGAAAAAAAGAGCTTCGCCGAGCGTTCACTGGCGCGCAAGGCACAGGCGGAAGGCGAAGAGAGCGACGCTGCCTTGAACTCGGCTGAGTCCGAAGCCGAACTCGCCGAAAAAGCGGCCGCGCCCAAAGAACAACCCCAAAAGAAGGTCAAGCGCGAAAGCGAGAATATGATCTGACCTGAGGATCCGCCGCATTTGCTGCCCCTGAGGCGGCCGAAACGCCCGGCTCCAAGCGCGCCCGGGCGTTTGCCGCGGACGCGGACCCCATACGGAGAGGAGGACAATCCCCATGCCTAAGCAGAAAACCCATCGAGGCGCAGCCAAACGTTTCTTCTTTACGAAAAACGGTCAGGTGAAGCACAAGCAGATGAACGCCAACCATCAGGTGCACCTCAAGACCACTAAACGTACCCGCCACCTGCGCGCGGACGGAGTGATCGACAACCCGACGGAGGCCAATACCATCCGCAAACTGCTACCCTACAAATAAGGCTGCTGCGCCCGATTTTTCAAGGAGGAAAGAAACATGGCACGCATTAAAGGAGCCGTAAACGCCCACAAGAAGCGCCGTAAGGTGCTCAAACTTGCCAAAGGCTATTTTGGCTCGAGATCCCGTCAATACCGCGCCGCAACCGAACAGGTTGCCCGCAGCCTGCGCTATGCCTATGAAGGCCGCAAGATGCGCAAACGCGACTTCCGCCGCCTGTGGATTACCCGTATCAACGCCGCCGCCCGCCTCAATAACATGAGCTACTCTGTTTTGATGAACGGCCTGAAGAAAAACAACGTGATGATCAACCGCAAGATGCTTGCCGATATCGCCGTAAACGACCCCGAAGCGTTCAAGAAGATCGTCGAGAGCGCCAAGTGACGGCCGACGTTACGCTAACCAGCAAAGCATAAAACCGGAGCTTCGAAAAGACGCTCCGGTTTTTTCATGTCAAAAAAGTGTACTTCGCCACTTTTTTGAGTTTCGGGTATTGTTTGCGGCAGAGCCGCAAACTCCCCGCCCGACCGGCAAAGCCGGTCGATACGAACGGCCATCAGAGGGCTGCGGCCCTCCGATACCTCCTGAAACCAGGCTTCTTTCTTGTCGGCAAAGTGGCACAGCCACTTTGCCGAGTTTACGCCCTTCCCCTGTGCGCTTCGATTACGGGCTGGGAAGGGCGCAGGGAAACCTTGCTGCGCAAGGCTTCCGAAACCACCGCGCATGTCGCTGGTTTCGGGTTTTAATCGGTGGGCTTCGGCCCCTCGATGCCCCTAAGCAGACTTATTTACGAGCAAAACCCGGAGCATCGAAAAGACGCTCCGGGTTTTTCATGCGGTTGTGGAAACTATGCATCGGGTTTTCCCGTGCGGTTCAGGTTTTCGCTTCGCCGCCCGTCCCGTTCAGAAGATCCTGGTACAGCCCCACGTAGCGTGCGGATTGCCGACGCTTTTCGTATTCGTTTGCTCTCGCGCGGCAGACGGCGGGGGATTTAGGTTGGTCACACAGCCGGGCGCACGCGGCAGCGACGGCCTCCAAATCGTTTTCCGGCACCGTTTCCCCCACTTCGGGGGTTACGGTTTCCGGCAGGGCAGTCGCGGCATAACAAAGCACCTGCGTGCCGCAGGCCAGGGCTTCCAGAAGGGTCATGCCCTGCGTTTCCTCGTGGCTCAGGCTCAGGCACAGGTCGGCGGCGGTGTACAGCGCGCGCAGTTCCCGAATGCTTTGCGTAAGGGGAAGACCCACCATATTATCGGGAAGGTCGCGGCACTGCAGGTCGTTCAGACCTACCAGCACCAGGCATAAATCCTCCCGAAGCAGCTGGGACAGCGCCACCAGGTCGTCAAACCCCTTGCGCTTTTCCCAGGTGCTCGCCACGCTCAGCAGCATATGCTTGCCTTCCAGCTGGGCAAGTCCGTACCGCTTTACTACGTCGCTTAGCAGTTCCGGCTCGTCGCAGGGGCGGAAATCCACTACGTCCACCCCGTTTTGGATTACGCGAATGGGGCGTTTGCCCAGAAACGAACGGCTTACCTCGCGGCCCAGCCAAACGGAGGGCGTTACTAGCGTAAGGTTGGGCACGGACAAAAAGGCTTCTCGCTTCTGCTGCCAGTTGCGGCTGCTCTGATCCAATAACAGACTTTTGGGGTAGGTGCCTCGCTGCGGGCAATGCCCGCAGCCGGAACGCCAGCGGTCGCACTTGGCCATAGAGTAATACGCGCAATGGCCGGTAAACGCCCAGCAATCGTGCAGCGTCCACACCACGGGGATGCCGGCCTTGGCGAGGTAGCGAAACAGCGTGGGGATATCCAGGTAGTAGCCGTGCAGGTTATGCAGGTGGATTACGTCGGGCTTATACAGCGTCAACTGCTTTACCAGCCTTTTAGTGGCGTAGCGGCTGAAGAAGCCCGCGCGATCCGTAAGGCGCGCGCCCAGCGCGTGCAGCCGCACGTCCACGGGGTTGCCCACGCGATAACCCGGCGTTTTCTGGGGCGGATAACCGCGCGAATAACACAAAAGAGCACGGTGCCCCATATCCTCGAGCGCCTCGCAGACGCCCGAGGCCACGCGGCCTGTGCTAAGTCCCGACGTGACGTTGATGTGCGCTACACGCATGGGTTTCTCCTCGCGCTCTTTTCTTGGCTCTGCGTATGCCGAAGGAGACGTTTCCGCCCGAAAGCGGCGCGTCCCCTTCGGCAGGTACTGACCGTAGGTCCGGTCGTAGGCCTGACCGGTAGTTTCTGGCCGCAGACACCGACCGTAGGCCTGACCGCAATTACCGGCTGTAAGCCTGGTCGCAGGCCTTAATAGTTTTCGGCTTTAATCTGGTAGAACGAGCGAGGGTGCCTGCACACGGGGCACAGCTCCGGCGCGCGCTTGCCGATGAGGATATGGCCACAGTTGGCGCATTGCCATACCTGATCCCCATCGCGGCTGAACACGAAGCCGTCCGGAATGTTGGCAAGCAGCTTGCGGTAACGTTCCTCATGGGTTGTTTCAATTTTGGCGACCATCGAAAACAGGCCGGAAATCTGGTCGAACCCTTCCTGTTTGGCTTCCTCGGCCATGCGGACGTACATCTCCGTCCACTCGTAGTTTTCGCCCTGGGCGGCGTCCAGCAAGTTATCTTCGGTGTCGGGCACATCGCCCTCGTGCAGGAGCTTGAAC
>JADGQP010000115.1 GCA_017881705.1 Christensenellaceae bacterium | reverse complement strand
TTTTAAACCATCGGCTGGATATCGATCTGCTCACCAAGATCGGCCAGGCTTTTCATGCCGCGTTTTCGGATGAGCCTGTGGATATGATTCTTACCGTGGAAGCCAGCGGCATCGCCGCCGCCATTACCACCGCCCAGGCATTTGGCAATGTGCCGGTTATTTTTGCGAAAAAAAGCAGAACCACCAGTACCCTCAATAACGACGTTTACGAGGCGAAGGTGTACAGCTTCACTCACAAGACCGATAACTATATCCGCATCGCCAAAAGCTACCTGCCTACCGGTTCGCGCGTGCTGATTATCGACGATTTTCTTGCCAACGGCGAGGCGGCCGAAGGGCTGGCGCAAATTGCGCGCCAGGCAGGCGCCCACGTGTCGGGTATCGGCATTTGCATCGAAAAGGGCTTTCAGCCCGGCGGCCAGCGCCTGCGCAATGAAGGGTTCCGCGTGGTATCGCTCGCCACGGTTACGGGCATTGAAAACGGCAAGCTCTGCCTGGCCGATACCGACGAGGATTGACGCACTTCCCGCGCGTGTGCTACAATAGCGTCAGCCTAAGTAATGATAAACGAAACGGAGCTGAAAAGATGCGCTAATAACCCTGCCGCCTCTTCCAACAATGGGGAGAACGAAGGCCGTTTGCCTTGCGCAATACGGAACTTTCGGCGTGGCAGGAAAGCGCAGCCGGTAAGGCTCTGTTTTTCATCTGCGTTTTTGCCTTCTCCTCCGACCAGACGAATGGAGAAGATGTTTTATGGCTTTGATTCAGCTTACGGATATTACTTTCGCCTACGAAGGCAGTTATGACGATGTGTTTACTCACCTTTCCTGCCAGTTGGACAGTACCTGGCGCCTAGGGTTGATCGGCCGCAACGGACGCGGAAAAACTACGCTTCTCCGGTTGCTCTGTGGGGAACTGACCCCCCGCGAGGGCACAATTTCCCTGCCGCTGCGTCCCGCGATGTTCCCTTACCCGCTTTCCCACCCCGAATACAACACGCTGGAAGCACTGTCGTTTTGCGCGCCGGAGGTTCCCGAATGGCGCCTTACACAGGAGCTGACCCGCCTGGGCGTTGTGCAGGATGCCCTGACGCGGCCGTTTATAACCCTCAGCCGCGGGGAGCAAACCAAAGCGCAGCTTGCCGCGCTTTTCGCCCGGGAGGATGTTTATCCCCTGATTGATGAGCCGACCAACCACCTTGACCTTCGCGGGCGCGAGCTGGTGGCCGAATACCTTTCACGGCAAAGCGGCTTTCTGCTGGTGAGCCACGACCGCGCGTTTCTCAACCGCTGTGTGGACCACACACTGTCGCTCAACCGCGCGTCGGTTGTTGTGCAGCATGGAGACTTTGACGACTGGGAGCGCGAGTGGCGGCGGAAAAACGAACTGGAGCAAACCCAGAACGAACGCCTGCAAAAAGAGACGGAGCGTCTTGCCGAAACTGCGCGCCGCCAGGCGGATTGGAGCCGCAAGTGTGAAAAGGGAAAATTCGGCGTAAGCGCAAGCGATGCCGCCGTGGTGGATCGTGGGTATGTGGGTGCGCGCGCCGCGGCGTTGATGAAGCGTGCCAAAACCACGCAGGCGCGCATTGAACGCAGCCTGGAGGAAAAGCGTGGGCTGATGAAGGATGTGGAGCGCGTTGGCGAACTGAAGCTCACTCCGCTGGAACACCCCAAGCGCACGCTGATGGAAGTGCGCGACGGTTACGTGCGCTACGACGGGCGCACCGTATGCGGCCCCCTCTGTTTTACCGTGGAGCGCGGCGAACGTGTGGCGCTCACGGGGAAAAACGGCGCGGGTAAAAGCAGCATTCTAAAAACCCTGTGCGGTCTGTCCGGCGCGCTTCAGGGCGAGGTCAGCGTGGCGAGCGGGTTGATTGTGAGTTACGTGCCGCAGTCCGTCGAAGGGCTTCGCGGCTCTCTTCGGGATTTTATCGCCGAACGGGGTGCGGATGAAACCCTCTTTAAGGCGATTTTGCGCAATATGGATTTTGGCAGGCAACAATTCGATAAGGCGATTGAGCAATACAGCGAAGGGCAGAAAAAGAAGCTGCTTCTGGCGCGCAGCCTGTGTGAGCAGGCGCACCTGTATGTATGGGACGAGCCGCTGAACTATATCGACGTGTTCAGCCGTATGCAGCTGGAAACGTTGATACTGCAAGCCAAGCCGACCCTGCTGATGGTAGAGCATGACCGCGCGTTTCTTCAGCGTGTTTGTACGAAGATCGTGGATTTGGACGAAGTATAGCGACATGGATGATGCCATGGGGCTGTATCATGCCAACTTCTCATATTGATTTTAATTAGCAGAGAATCGGTGTCAGGTTCGCATGCGGGTACACACGGATCATCCCCGTCTTGCAAACGTGCCCGCGATATGCTACGATAGCGCCAGAAAACAAGGGGATGCGACCCGCAGTTTACTCGTTACCGAAAACGTTTTCATCACAGAGGAGGATCACCATGCGGTATGGCCATTTTGACGAACTCGCGCAGGAATATGTAATCACCAACCCCGATACGCCGGCCCCATGGGCGAACTATCTGGGTTCGCCGGAGTATGGAGCCATCATCACCGTAAACGCCGGCGGGTACAGCTTCGTACGCTCTGGCGCAGCGGGGCGTATCCTGCGGTATACCTTCAACCAGTTTGACGAGCCCGGCCGTTACCTGTACCTGCGCGACGACGAAACTGGTGATTTCTGGTCCGCATCCTGGAAGCCGGTCGCCAAGCCGCTGGAAAGCTACCATACCGTGTGCCGCCACGGCACCGCCTATACCGAGTTTGAAAGTGAATACGCAGGCATACGCACAAAGGCGCTCTATTACGTGCCCCTGGGTGCGACGCATGAGGTATGGCGGCTTACCGTTGAAAACACAGGCAAAAAGCCCCGCGCCGTGTCCGCGTTCGCCTATTGCGAGCTGACCAACGAGAATAACTACGAGCAGGATTTGGTGAACCTGCAGTACACACAGTTTATCAGCCGCACGGAGTTTATGGGCGATCACCTGCTGCAGCACATCAACGAATACTGGGATCGTCTGCCGGACGGTTCCAACGGCCGCGAGCGCTTTTTCGGAATGCGGGGCGCTCCGATTACCAGCAGCACCGGCCGCCGCGAGAGTTTCCTGGGCCGCAGCCGTTTCAACGCGCCGGAGGCGGTGGTTACAGGCCGCTGCGACAACAGCCAGTGTTACAACGGTAACCCCTGCGGCGCTTTGCATTCCGCGCTTACCCTGGCGCCCGGGGAAAAACACACGCTCGTGTTCCTGCTGGGGCAAAAGACCGAAACCGAAGCACGCACGCTGCTGAACCATTACGGCGACAAACCTGAAACGGCTGTAGAAGCCGAATTTTCGGTTCTGAAAGCCTACTGGCACGGGAAACTGGAGCGGCTGCACGTGCAAACGCCGGACGAGCGCTTCAACGTTATGGTGAATACCTGGAACGCTTTCCAATGCTTCACCACTGTTGTGTGGAGCCGTGCCGCGTCGCTGATGTACTGCGGCCAGCGCAACGGCTACGGCTACCGCGATACCGTGCAGGATATCCAGGGCGTTATCCATTTAGACCCCGACCTGGCCAGGGAACGGCTTACCTTTATGCTGTCCGCGCAGGTACACCACGGCGCGGGCTTGCCGCTGGTGAAATACACGCATCACCCCGGCCACGAGGATACGCCCGAGCAGGAAAGCTACGTAAAAGAAACCGGCCACCCAAATTACCGCGCGGATGATGCGCTGTGGCTGTTTCCCACCGTTTACAAGTACGTTGCCGAAACCGGCGATACCGCGTACCTGAACCAGCTCGTTCCCTATGCCGACCGCGAAGAGGGCACGGTGTTGGATCACCTGAAACGCGCCGTATCCTTCAGCATGACCCATCTGGGTACGCACGGGATGCCCGCCGGTTTGCACGCGGACTGGAACGATTGTCTGCGCCTGGGCGAAAAGGGGGAGATCACGTTCGTTGCCTTCCAGCTTTTTTACGCTATGAAAATTATGATCGAACTGGATAAGGCGGACGGCGAGTATGTCGGTTACCTGCAGGAGGAAAGCGGGAAACTGCTGAGCATACTCAACCGGCAATGCTGCCAGGGCGATCGGTTTATCCGCGGCATTACCGAAACGGGTGTGATTATCGGCGACAAAGCGGACCGCGAGGCGGCGATGTGGCTGAACCCGCAAAGTTGG
>JADGQP010000114.1 GCA_017881705.1 Christensenellaceae bacterium | reverse complement strand
ATCCGCGGAGAGTTTGGAAAAAATTTCGTCCTCAAAAGCCTTGAGCGCGAAGGTGGAGTCGGGCATATCGGATAGGATGACCGCCGTCAGGTTTTGTTCAGGCAGTATAATCGCATACTGCCCCCAACCGCCGTCCATGCGATATCCGCCAAAAGAATTCCGCCAGATCTGCCAGCCATACTCCGCGGCGTTGCCGGGCAAACCGGTTTGGGTATGCGCCGCCACAGCCTCGCGGATGTATCGCGCATCCAGCAACGGCTGCCCTTTCCAGCATCCGTCCTGAAGAAAGAACAGGGCAAATTTCATAAGCGTCACCGCGGACATGGCCATAACCACCGGGTTGTATTGCCCTTTTGGGTTGCTGGGGGCGAAGAGCTCCGCCTGCAGCGGTTCGCACAGGTGTTTCTGTTGGTATTGTTCAAACGGCTCGCCGGTCGCGCGTTGCGTAAGCGCACAAACGATGTGCGGGATGGTGTTGTTATAGCGGAAGGTCTGTCCGGGCGCCTGTGTGGGAGGCGTTTGGAAAAACAAGCGGATCAGATCGGCGTCCAGATCTTTGAGTATTGCCGGAAAGGGATCGTCCGTCTGCCCGGAACGCATCGTGAGCAGATCGCTTACGGTTAAAGAATCAAAGCGTGTGTCGCCCTGCAGCAGATCGCGGAAAAAATCGGCCACGCTGTCGTCCGGCTTTAGTTTCCCTTCCTGCATGGCAAACAGCGCGCTCAGCATCAGCACGGACTTGCCCGCCGAGTACACGCGGTGAGGCGTGTCCAGCGCATAGGGCGCGGCGGCGGAAGCAAAGCAGAGCTTACCGTTTCGAACCAGCAGGAATGCGTGCAGCCGATAGGGGCGGCTTTCCAGCGAGCGCAGAAAACCGGTGACGGCGGCGGACGGAATGCCGACCGCTTCCGGCGTTGTTTTATGGAGGAAGAGGGTTTCGCAGCCCTGAGGATTAGTCATACACATCACCTTTCTCGTCAACCTTTAACGCTGCCGATCACAATGCCTTTAACAAACCCTTTTTGCAGGAAGGGGTAAATGATCATAATCGGGATCAGCGCAATCACGGCGATCGCCATACGTACGCCTACGCTGGGCACGGTAAGGCCCGCGGTGATTGATGAATTCGCGGCGTTGTTGCTGATAAAATCCGCACTTGCAATGAGCCGGTTCAGCAGGTTCTGGATCGTGTAAAAATCGGTGCGTTTCACCAGGTAGTACAGGCCGTTGAGCCAATCGTTCCAGTAGGCGAGGCCGGATAAAAGCGCAATGGTGGACAAAATCGGTTTGGACAGCGGCAGGACGATGGATAGGAGGCTGCGGGTTTCCCCCGCGCCGTCGATGCGTGCGGCTTCCAGTATCTCGTTGGGGATGCTGGTGGTGAAATAGGTGCGCATCACGATTATGCCGAAGCCATTCATCAGCAGGTTGGGAATAATTAACGCCCAGAAGGTATCCTTGATGTTGAAAACCTGCACCCACATCAGGTAGGTGGGAATCATACCACCGTTGAACAGCAGGGTGAAAAACACCGCAAAGGAGAAAAAGTTACGCCCGGGCAGGCTCTTTCGGGAGAGCGGGTAGGCAAAGAGCGTTGTGAGGGTTACGTTGGAGAGCGTGCCGACCAGCGTGGCCACAAGGGTCATCTCATACGCCCGAAGGATCTGCGCGCGGCTGAACCAGAGATAATGGTACGCGTCCAGGCTGATCTTCTGCGGAAAAAGCGCGTAGCCATTGTGCATCAGCGCGTCCTCGGAAGTCAGCGAGGACATAATCAGCAACAGCAGCGGCACAACGCAGGTTAGGCAAAGAATCGCCAGAACTACGTTTGCCAGCGCCTCGAATTTTTTGTCGTAAGTGTTCATGGTTCCTCCCCCTATTTAGAACAACGCCTGTTCTTTCTCAACCTTGCGCACGATCGCGTTGGTGCCCAGCACCAGCAGGAAACCGAGGACGGACTGAATGAAGCCGGCAGCCGAAGCGCGGCCGACGTCGTTGGTTTCCAGCAGCCCGCGGTAAACATACGTGTCGATGGTGTTGGTGGCGTTGTACAGTAGGCCGGTATTCATTGGAACCTGATAAAAAAGCCCGAAATCCGAATAGAAAATACGCCCGATCGATAATAGCGTTAGGGTGATGATTACGGGCTTGAGCATGGGCAGTGTGATGCAGGTGATCTGTTGCCAGGTGCTGGCGCCGTCCACAACGGCGGCTTCATAAAATGATTTGTCGATACCCATGATGGTCGCAAAATAGATGATGGAACAATAACCGAAAGTCTTCCAAAGCTGTACGAAGGTGAGGATATAGGGCCAATACTTAGGATCCGAATACCAGGGAACAGCCTGCTGCCCCAGTGCTTTGAGGATGGAGTTGTTAATCATGCCGTTGCTTTCGCCCAGGAGCGCGTAAACAATATAACTGACGATCACATAGGAGATCAGATACGGGATCAAAATGACCGTTTGATACGTTTGCTGAAGCCTTTTATGCTGTACCGAATCCAGCAGGATCGCCACAACGATGGCCAGCAGCGTTCCCAGAAAAATGAACATCAGGTTATACCCCAAAGTGTTACGGATAATAATCCACGCATCGCCGGTGCGCAACAGGTACGTAAAGTTTTTCAGCCCATTCCACGGGCTTTCCCAGATGCCCAAAGAATATTTAAACTTTTTAAAAGCAAGCTGCAAACCGGCCAGCGGCATGTAGTTGTTGATGACGATATAGGCTAAACCGGGAAGCATCATCAAATACAGCGGCATATGCCGGATAATCCGGCGACCCAGGTTTTTCTTTTCTGATTCCATACGATCCTCTCCCGAATACAGCGGGGGCGCCGCGCCCGCAAAGAGCGAACTCACGGCGCCCCTGACTGGAAGATGAGGGATGCGATTACTTGGCCGCAGCCCAGGTGTTCAACTGTGTTTGTTTCGCGGCGATGATATCGTCAATGCCGGAAGCCTGCAGTTCGTTGAGGAACGAAGTATACTGCGCGTCGGTATCGCCGATGTTGAGCAGCAGCGCGGGTACGTATTTATCCACGACGGTTGCGCAGGCGGTAACTTCGTCCGCGACGCTCGAGGAATCAAACGTGAAACCCAGCGCCGGGGATTTGCTGCAGGTTTCGTTGGACGCCAGCCAATTCTGGTACATATTGGAAGGATCGGGCGACCATGGATACGTGATGCAGATATTGGGCCAGAAGGTGCCCATGCCGGAAGGCCAACCGGTGCTGGCGGCATCGATCCCTTCGGGGAAGGTAATGTTGCCCGCGTCGGTCACCACATAGTGCGTACCCTCGATGCCGTTGCAGACCAGGTTGGCAAGGTCCGGGTCGGTGTAAAGCTCGTTTAAGAACTTCACCGCGGCTGCCTGATGTTTGCTAAGCGACGGCACGCACCAGATCATGCCGGTGATGTTGCTGGTGGTCGCCCAGGGCTGGGCCGTGATCTGCGCGGCGTAGATATCTTTGCCGATCGCCTTGCCCTGCACGCTGACGGCCGTGGCTTCGTCACAGTAGGACACGAAGCCGCCGAAGGCCTGGCCGTTGGAAATGTAGGCCATGGAGCCATCCTGCGCGTTAAGAGGATCCTTCATATAGAACCCGTCGGCGGACCATTGCTTCACGTTAGCAAGCAGGCCCTTGAAGGTATCGCTGGTGTAGTAGTTCTGCACGGTAAGGCTGGTGGAATCCTCGCCCAGAAGCAGGCAGCCTAGAGGATCCTGCGTACCCAGCATGTCCGTATCGTACGCATCAATGTAGGTGCCGGTGCTGCCGTTGGCGATCATCGTCATGTCGGGGTAGGCGGCATGCACTTTTTCAAGCGCGGCTGTGAGGGTGGTAAAATCGGTAATGGTCGCGGGGTCAATGCCCAGTTCGTCGCAGATGTCTTTGCGCATTACAAACATCATCGCCGAGGAGAAAGCGTTGACTTTCGGCGTGCCATACAGCACTCCGCCGACTTTACCGCAATTGAGGTAATCGCCCAGCGCATCTTTGATGCCCTGGCCGTACTGGTTCACCAGATCGTCCAGCGGAGCCAGAGAACCGCTGTCGGCTAGCACCGATACGGTAGGCATAAAGCAATCGTTGAACAGGTCGACGCTGCCGTCCGTCAGCATCAGGTTAATCTGCGTGGCCCAGGATGCAAAGTCGATGCAAACGAACTGAACTTGTACGTCCAAACCTTTCTTAACAAGCAGTTCGTTCACGGCATCCTGTACCATCTGCCGCTGTTCGGCGGAGTTCATGGCAAGAAGATAAGCCACCTGGATGGTTTCCGGAGTGCTCTCCGCTGAGGCGACGCTAACGCACGCCAACAGCATGGTCAATACTAGAAGAACTGAAAGAATCCGTTTCATTGGGGTTTTCCTCCTTATTGGTTATAACGGGTTGAGTAAACGTTTACTCAACTTTCTGATGTGATATTAACATGCGTCGGTTCGATTGTCAACACAGAAATTTTTCGAAAAAATCGGAAATCAAAACTAACGGCTAAGCCGGTGGACGGTTATTCCGAAAGTCTGGCGAAGGTTATCGGGTATACATTCAGATCAACCTGTTTCTTGTCAATCGTTGAGCGAAGAAGTACAATAGTTCTAATAGGGAGAGGGGGAATTGCATGTTGATATCCACGAAAGGGCGATACGCTCTGCGGGTGATGATTGACCTTTGCGAGCACGACACCGGCGAGTATGTGCCCCTGAAGGAAGTTGCGCAGCGGCAGGAGATCAGCGAAAAATACCTGGAAAGCATTATCGCCGTGCTGGTGAAAGCAGGCTATTTAAACGGGCTGCGCGGCAAGGGCGGCGGTTACCGCCTGGCCAGGCGGCCGGAACGCTATACCGTCAAGAGCATTCTGGAGCTTACCGAAGGCTCCCTCGCGCCCGTAGCCTGCCTGGAACACGAGCCAAACACTTGCGGCCGCATGGCGGAATGCAAAACCCTGCCGATGTGGCGCAAGTTTGCCGACATCACCAACCGTTTTTTCGAGGGTATCACGTTGGCCGATCTATCCGCGAACTCCTGTGACCGGGACAACTACTCCATCTGACGGAAAACCGGGATTTATTTTTGGCAATTTTCATCATTTCCTATTGACACGATAGGGGGCTCATGTTATTATCCTTATATTCCTATAGGAAAGGTTGGTTTGTGTGGAAGGGTATTTTCAGCGGCTGCTTAGGCAAAACTTCCGTTTTGGGCGAATGCGTCGATGTTGGCGGCCCCAGATAATTAAATAAGATAATACGGAGGGTTTTACTTATGGCTAATTCGCAATACCGGTTTGAAACGCTTCAGCTGCACGTGGGCCAGGAACATCCCGACCCCGCCACCGACGCGCGCGCCGTACCCATCTACGCCACGACCTCCTACGTTTTCAAAGATTCCGCGCAGGCTGCCGGACGGTTCGGCCTTAGCGAGGGCGGCAATATTTACACCCGCCTTATGAACCCCACATCCGACGTGTTTGAAAAACGCATTGCCGCGCTGGAAGGCGGCGCCGCGGCGCTTGCCACGGCTTCGGGCGCGGCCGCCATCGACTACGCGGTACGTAACATCGCGCGGGCTGGCGACCACATCGTTTCCTCCAAAACGCTCTATGGCGGCACCTACAACCTGTTTGCCAATACGTTCATCGAATCCGGCGTGGAAACGACTTTCGTGGATGGCAGCGACCCGGAAAACTTCCGCAAAGCCATTCAGCCCAACACCAAGGCGGTTTTTCTGGAATCGCTGGGAAACCCGAACTCCGACGTGCTGGACCTGGAAGCGATTGCCGAAATCGCGCACCAAAACGGCATACCGGTGCTGATTGACAGCACCTTCTCCACGCCTTTCCTGTTCCGCCCCATCGAACACGGCGCGGATATCGTTATCCATTCAGCCACCAAGTTCATCGGCGGCCACGGTACGGTCATGGGCGGCGTAATCGTAGACGGCGGGCGGTTCGATTGGGCGCAAAACGACAAGTTCCCCGGCCTGTCCAAACCCAACCCGTCCTACCACGGGGTGGTGTTTACGCAGGCAGCGGGCAACCTAGCTTACATCATCAAGCTGCGCACCACGCTGATGAGGGATACCGGCGCGACGATCAGCCCGTTCAACTCGTTCCTGCTCCTGCAGGGGCTGGAAACGCTTTCGCTGCGGGTGGAACGCCATGTGCAAAACGCGCTGAAAGTGGTAGACTATTTGAAGAATCATCCTCAGGTGGAACGTGTGAACCACCCCTCGCTTGCAACCGGCCACGCCAAAGAGCTGTACGACCGGTACTATCCCAACGGCGGCGCGTCCATCTTCACGTTCGACCTGCGCGGCACGGAGGATGAAGCCCGCAGGTTTACGGAATCTCTCCAGCTGTTCTCGCTGTTGGCCAACGTGGCCGATGTGAAATCGCTGGTGATCCACCCCGCATCCACCACCCATTCCCAGTTAAGCACACAGGAGCTTGTGCAGGCGGGCATTCAACCGAACACGGTGCGCCTGTCCATAGGCACCGAGCACATTGACGACATCATCGCGGATCTGGCGCAGGGCTTTGCGGCGATCCGCCCATAAAAAAGGAGCGTTTGTTTATGGCACGTATCTATCATTCCATCGATCAGCTGATTGGCAAAACGCCGCTGTTGGAACTGACGAACTATGAAAAGAAGCACAGCCTTGGGGCGACGGTGCTGGCGAAACTGGAATACTTTAACCCCGCCGGCAGCGTGAAGGACCGTATTGCCAAGGCCATGATCGACGATGCGGAAGCATCCGGCAAACTGAAGGCAGGTTCCGTGATTATTGAGCCCACCAGCGGCAATACCGGCATTGGCTTGGCGGCCATCGCTGCTTCGAGGGGGTACCGTATTATCCTCACTATGCCCGAAACCATGTCCGTGGAACGCCGCACATTGCTTAAAGCCTACGGCGCGGAGATTGTGCTGACCGAGGGTGCCAAAGGGATGAAAGGCGCCATCGCGCGCGCCAGCGAACTGGCGGCGGAGATTCCCGGCAGCTTTATCCCCGGGCAGTTCGTAAACCCCGCCAACCCCGCCGTGCACCGCGCGACCACCGGCCCGGAGATTTGGGAAGATACCGATGGCAAGGTGGATATCTTCGTGGCTGGCGTAGGCACCGGCGGAACGATCACCGGTGTTGGCGAATACCTGAAGGCGCAAAACCCCAACGTGAAAATCATCGCCGTGGAACCGGCCACCTCGCCCGTGCTTTCCACGGGCGTCGCCGGACCGCATAAGATTCAGGGCATCGGCGCAGGCTTCGTGCCGGACGTGCTCAACACAAAAATCTACGACGAGATTATCACCGTGGAAAACGACGCGGCTTTCGCCACCGGCCGCGAAATCGGCAAGACCGACGGCGTATTGGTAGGCATCTCCTCGGGCGCCGCGGTATTCGCCGCCACGCAGTTGGCTGCGCGGCCGGAAAACAAGGGCAAGATTATTGTCGCCCTGCTTGCGGATACGGGCGAGCGTTACCTTTCCACGCCGTTGTTTACGGAATAAGCGAACACATTCTGCCGGAACATCGCCGTTAAAACCCGTTGAAACGGCTTGCCTACCGCCGCCCGCAACATGCGTTGCGGGCGGCGGTACCCGTTTGCGGGTATACGGATGCAAGGGCCGGATTCCGCAGGGAATCGTCGGTTCAGCTCAACCTTTACGCGAAGGATAAAGCATGTTGTACAGCGCATGCTAAGGCTTTTACCGCGAAAAAGTTGCTTCACAGTATTGCATTTTTTGTACACGCCTGCTATAATCATTAAGCTGCTTCGGAAGGTAATCCGAATGCCGCGTGGGCTCGTAGCTCAGCTGGATAGAGTGTTTGACTACGAATCAAAAGGTCGCGGGTTCGAATCCCACCGGGCTCACCAAGGAAACCCTTACAGGACAACAGTTCTGCAAGGGTTCTTCTTTTTCATATTGGTGTTGAAATTGAATTGGGAGAACTTGTGGGAGAGATTGCAAAAACCTATTGACAAACGAAAATTATTGTGAAAGTGGCCTTGCTCCAGATGGATGCAAGGCCACTTTGGTGTATATACGGCTACACATTGGTGCGGGCATCTGCCGGCAAATAGCTGCGATTGGTGGCTGTAAGGGTTGCACTGTAAAGGTTTGATGTTTCAATGCCTTGTTATTTGTCGGGGATCTCCGGATCTGTCGGCTGGGGAGGTGCGCCCGCAGGAGGATTGGCCGCGCGATTGATGAGCGAATCCATAATGTCGGCGCTGGCGCGATCGCGTTTGCGGACGGCGTGGGCATAGTATTTCAGCGTGATATCAGCATTATCATGCCCCAGCCTGGAGGAGACAGAAACGACGTCGACGTTATTGGACAGCAGAATGGTGGCGTGT
>JADGQP010000113.1 GCA_017881705.1 Christensenellaceae bacterium | reverse complement strand
GCGGATATCGCATGGACGGCGGTTGGGGCCAGTACGCGATTATTCTGCCGGAACAAAACCTGACGGCGGTTATCCTGTCCGATATGCCCGATTCCACCTTCGCCCTCAAGGCTTTTGAGGACGAGATTTTTTCCAAACTCTCCTCTGAACCGCTTGCGGAAAACTCTGCGGCGTATGCCGAACTCCACGCACTCGAAACCGGGATGACGCTCGCTCCCAAGGGGGGACAGAGCCGATCCTCCATGCAGCGCGAATGGTTTGGCAGGAACTACCGCTTCGCGGACCCCGGGATGAGCCTGCGCTTTACTTTTGATAATAATATGCTTCGCTTAAGCCTGACCGTGAACGGGCAGACGGACGTTTTCCGTTGCGGGCTGGGCGGCGCCTGGCTGCTCAACGCCCGCCATTTCCTGGTAAAACTCGAGCGCAGTGTGGACAACGGTGTATACTGCCTTAATGAAAACGAGTGTTTTTTAACGGGCGTGTGGCGGGATGATAACGTGTTTGAAATGGACGGGAAAAGCCTGGGCGCAACGGGGGAATACCTGTATCGCTTTATCTTTACCACCGACGGGCTTACGCTGTCCTGCCCGCGGTGTGTCTGCCGGGGCGGCTCCCATCTGCAGGAGACGATCGACCTGATCGCGGAAGGGAGCGGCTCAACTGATGAACACCGTCCATCGTGAGGAACGTCTGCTTAACAACGCTTATATTTCGCTGTTTATCATCAACCTGATCGTATCCGCCAGCTTCTACATGGTTTCTACCACTATTACGCTGTATGTCACCGCTTTTGGCGCCACAGCCGCCATCGCGGGCACAATCGTAGGCGCGCTCTCCATCGCTTCCATGTGCGTGCGCCCCTTTACCGGCATCCTGAGCGACCGCTTCAAACGCAAGAGATTACTGACGCTGTCGCTCGTGGGCATCAGCGTTGCCATGGCGGGCTGCGGGCTGACACAGTCGATTCCGCTGTTGATTGCGCTGCGCGTTTTACACGGCTTTTCATTTTCCATCGCAACCACGGTTACCATGGCGCTGGTAGCGGGCACGGTGCCCAAGCGGCAAATGACGGAAGGGC
Source organism: Christensenellaceae bacterium (assembly GCA_017881705.1). GTDB lineage: Bacteria > Bacillota > Clostridia > Christensenellales > Aristaeellaceae > CAXXOK01. Next base: position 5,277 of record JADGQP010000113.1, on the reverse strand, counting down.
TCGGTTATTTTGCGGTAGGGCAAACCATCACCTCGGCCTTCGCGCCGTCGCTGGGCATTTGGCTTGGTGAAAGATACGGCTCCTCCATCACGTTCATTTGCGCCGCGGTGTTGGTGCTGTTGGCCTCCGGGCTGGCGCAGTGGATTATTCCCCTGCCTGACGCTACCGTTATGCAGCCAGGGCGAAAGCTGGTGCTTTCGGATTTTATTTCCCGGGAAGCGCTCCCCTTCGGCGTGCTTGCCATTGTGGTCGCCGGAGCAACGGGCGTGGAGAACGGGTTCGTCGCGCTGTACGGCCAACAGCTGGGGTTGGGCAACGTTGGCTGGTACTTCACCATCGGCGCGGTGGCGCTGTTCGCGTCCCGCCTGGCCAGCGGCAAACTGGCGGATCGGCATACGTCGCTGGTGATGTATGCTGGGCTTGGAATTATGACCCTCGCGTTTGTTTTGCTGGGATTGGGGAACGTATGGAACGCGACGTTTCTGTTTGCGGGCGCGGCTGTGTGCAAGGCGTTGGGGTTGGGCGCAGTACAGCCGACGCTGCAGGCCTCCAGCCTTAAATCCGTTGGGGAAGATCGCCGCGGCGCGGCCGCCAGCACCTATTATCTGGGCACGGACATCGGCCAGGCCTTCGCGCCGATGCTGGGCGGCGTGCTTGCCTATTCCCGCGGTTACTCGAACATGTTCGCTGTTTTCGCGCTGCCCCAGCTGCTGGGGATTGCGTACTACGCCTGGCTGACCCATCGGCGGTCGACTATAGGGTTTAAAAGGAAGAATGAGAATCATGAATGAGTTCTTGCGCGTTACCCCGGAAAGCGTCGGCCTCTCCAGCCGCGATATGCTGGCGATGCTTTGGGCGCTGGAACGCTGCGGCACGGAACCGCACGGCCTGATGGTGGCGCGCCACGGCAAAGTGGCGCTGGAGTGCTGGTGGGCGCCATATACCCGTGACACGGTGCACATCTGCCATTCGTTCGGTAAATCGTACGTGGCCGCAGCGGTGGGCGCCGCCTGTACGGACGGGCTGCTCTCCGTGGAGGACCGCATCGTTGATTTATTCCGTAACGAGATCGACGAGTACCACATAACCATTAACGATCATCTTGCCAACCTCAAGGTGAAGCACGTGCTCAGCATGAGCAACGGCATGTCCGTACATGCGCCCAGCGGCGAAAACGTGGTGCGCAATTACCTGACCACGGCGGTGGATCAGGAGCCAGGCAGTACGTTTATGTACAACACCACCGGCTCCTGTATGCTGGGCGAGATCGTACGCCGGGTAACGGGAAAAAACCTGTATGAGTATATGAAGGGGCGGGTGTTTGACAAGATTGGGCTGGATACCGCCCACTTCGCCTGGATGACCTTCCGCAACGGCTTGCATGCCGCGCCGGGCGTGGCTTCCAATACCGAAAACAACCTGCGTTTAGGGCTTTTATACCTGCAAAACGGCTATTGGAATAACGTTCGGGTTATCGACAGCCAATGGATTGCCGACGCGACGAAAAAGCAGATTGACAACGGCGCGGACGGTTACGGGTACCAGCTCTGGCTGCACCCGCTGCCCGGCGTGTTCCGCTTTTGCGGCGGCCATGGGCAGGACTGCGTAATGAGCCGCCCGCTCGATCTGGCCTATTCCATCCAACAGGCCGCCTCCGAATCGCACGATACCGACGCGGTCAACGCGATTACCACGCGGTATCTGCTGGGGCGTGCACTGCCGGAAACGCTGCCGGAAGACCCCGAAGCGTTCGCCGCGCTCAACGCGTATATTGCCGACCGGCGCCTGCCCAACAACGCAAGCGCATCCACGCACGCGTTTTCGCAGGGCTGGGATGGCACCTATCAGGTTGTGAACGGGCACTTCCATATCTATCCGGAATTGCGTCCGTTTGGAGACAACAACGTATACCGTGATTTTTACGAGAACGCGGACGAGACTGTGCAGCAGGTGTCCATTCGGGTTCTGCCGGACTGGGTGGAAATTACGCTGGACGGGAAAACGGAGCTTCGCGCCAGGCTGGATGGCTTGCTGATTCCGCATCGCACCTACTGCGCGCTGCCCTCCTACCCGTGGGTATGCAGCGGCGCCACGTTTGAGCAGAATACGTTGATCGTGGACACGTGGTTTTTCCAAACCTGTTTTAAAACGCGCATGTGGTTCGTCCGCAATGGCGACGTTCTTCAATTACGCGTGCGTAAGGAACGCCTGCATGACGACGAGCCGTATTTCTGGTATGATGTAGAACTGAAAAGGTAAAATGGGAAAAGGGATGAATCGCATTTGAAAAAGGAACAGAGCGTGTCGATGCGTGAGGTTTCCCGGCTGTCCGGCGTATCCATTGCGACGGTCTCCCGGGTGATCCATAAAAGCGGGCGCTTTTCGGCCGCGACCGAACAGCGCGTACGCGAGGTAATGGAGCGGCTCAATTACGTGCCGGACGTTGTGGCGCAGGGAATGCGGATGCGCTCCATGCCGATCGTGGGCATCATCGTTCCCGATATTATGGACGAGAACTACGCGTTGATGGTGCGCACCATGCAGACCGAGCTGTTTCAAAACGGCTACTCTGTGGCTATTTTCAACACCAATGAGGACAGTGCTCTGGCTCAGCATTTTGTGGAGATGCTGAAAATGCAGCGGGCCAGAGGGATTGTTTATATTCCGGACCGCAACGGCGGAAGCGTCGATATGGAAGGCATCCCGACCGTTTATTTCGACCGCCGGGCCAAAGAGCCGCAGCTTGAGCGCAGCGTAACCGTGGAATGCGACAACTTCGGCGGCGCCAAGCGCGCGGTTGGTAAACTGATTGCCCAAAACAAACGCAGGATCGCCCTGCTGTCGGATGAAAAGAACATTTCCTCCCACCGGGAACGGATACGCGGCTACCACGCCGCGCTGGAAGAAGCGGGCCTGCAGCCCGGCCCCGTGTACCTGGTGGATCCGCAGCGCACCACAGAGGCTATCGCCGCCCTGCGCGGTGTATTCGACCATTACATTCCCTTCGACAGCATTTTTTGTACCTCCATCCGTTTAACCATCGGCGCGCTTACGGTGCTGCACAACGCCGGCATATCGCGGCAGACAGCTCAGGTTCTGGGTTTCGGCGAACACCGCCTGCACCGTTACGGGTTGCTTCCCTACCTGGCCGTTAAGGAGCCGATTCTTGAGATGTCGGCTGTGGCCGCGCGGGAACTGCTGCTGATGATGGCAGGCGAAGAGCCGGAGAAGCCACTGATCGTGCTGCCTTTGGCGGACGCGACGGGCGAATAAACATACACGGCATCCGTACTTTGGCTGTAATTCCGCTTTTGTTGAATACTGTGTTTACCTGCGAAAGAAGCCGCCCACCCGGGCGGCTTCAGGCCGTCAAAGAAGCTTGCTTTCAGGAGGTATCGGAGGGCCGCAGCCCTCTGATGGCCGTTCGTATCGACCGGCTTTGCCGGTCGGGCGGGGAGTTTGCGGCTCTGCTGCAAACAATACCCGAAATTCAAAAAAGTGGCGAAGTCCACTTTTTTGACAGCCTGAAGCCGCCCATCCGGGCGGCTTTGCCATTGCGGGTGGGCGGCATGGAAACCTACGTTTTACGCGACCGTAATTACGGCCACGGGGCAATTATCCCGAGCTTCCTGCGCGGCGGGTTCCTCCGCCTGCGGCACAGGATCGGTATAGACCTCGGCATGCCCGTCCTGCGCCATGCGAAATACAGCGGGGCAGGTTCCCTCACAAAGGCCGCAGCCGATGCAGTTTTCCCGGTCAATCGATGCGTTCATTTCCGTTCCTCCCTCTCAGTCGTTCAGGAACAGAGCTATATCGTCCTCTACGGTTCCGATTCCGGCGATTCCAAACTTCTCCACCAGTACCTTTGCCACGTTCGGGCTCAGAAAGCACGGCAATGTCGGCCCCAGATGGATATTTTTCACACCGAGCGATAATAGCGCCAGCAACACGATGACCGCCTTCTGCTCGTACCAGGCAATATTGTAGACGATCGGCAGGCTGTTGATGTCGGAAAGGCCGAACACTTCCTTGAGCTTCAGCGCGATCACCACCAGCGAGTAGGAGTCGTTGCACTGCCCGGCATCCAGCACGCGCGGGATTCCGCCGATGTCCCCGAGCTTCAGCTTGTTATAGCGGTATTTTGCGCACCCCGCAGTGAGGATAACCGTATCTTTGGGCAGTTTTTCGGCAAACTCCGTATAGTACGCGCGGTTTTTCATGCGCCCGTCGCAGCCGGCCATCACGAAAAACTTGCGGATCGCGCCGCTCTTAACCGCGTCCACCACCTTATCCGCGAGCGCCAGTACCTGCTGGTGCGCAAACCCGCCTACGATGCTGCCGGTTTCAATCGCTTCCGGCACGGGCAGCGTTTTCGCCAGCGCGATGATTTCCGAAAAATCCTTTTCCCCGTTCGCGTTCGCCTTGATATGCCTGCATCCGGGGTAACCGGCAGAGCCTGTGGTGAAAATACGTTCCCGCACTTCGTCGCTGCGGGGCGGCACGATACAGTTGGTGGTAAACAGGATGGGGCCGTGGAACGGGCCGAATTCCTCGGTTTGTTTCCACCAGGCATTGCCATAATTCCCTGCGAAATTCGGGTACTTCTTAAAAGCCGGGTAGTAGTGGGCAGGAAGCATCTCACTGTGTGTGTACACATCCACGCCGCTTCCCTGCGTTTGCGTAAGCAACTGTTCCAGATCGGTCAAATCGTGGCCGGAAATGAGGATCGCGGGGTTTGTGCGCACGCCAAGTTCCACCTCGGTGATCTCCGGGCTGCCGAAACGGGACGTGTTTGCCTCGTCCAGCAGCGCCATCGCCTTCACCCCGTACTCGCCGGTTTTCAGGGTGAGCGCCACCAGGTCGTCCGCGGTGAGCGAGTTATTAAGCGTCGCGGCCAACGCCTCATAAACGAAGGCGTTCAGGGCGGGGTCGGTCTTGCCAAGGTTGCCCGCGTGCTCCGCATAGGCGGCCATCCCCTTTACGCCGTAGGTGATCATTTCCCGCAGGGAGCGCACATCCTCGTCTGTGGTAGCCAGCACTCCGATTGCGACGGCTTTTTGCAGCATCTCATCGCGGGTTGCGGCGGTAAAGGTGGCCGCGTCGTGCAGCGAACCCGCCGGTTTGGGAAGGGCGTCCCGCAGAGCCAGCATTTTCTGTATCTGCCTTTCAATCGCGTTGGCGTCGAAGTTGGCATTGGTAATGGTGATACACAGGCTGTTGAGCATCTCCTGATCCAGCAGCGCGGGCTTCCCGACCGATTTTCCCCGCGCCACGATT
>JADGQP010000112.1 GCA_017881705.1 Christensenellaceae bacterium | reverse complement strand
TGAGCAAAGGCTTGGTGGAACGGGACGTGATCCGCATTATTACCCCCGGCACGGTGGTGGAGCCGGCGATGCTGGATGAAAAGAGCAACAGCTACATCCTCTGTGTCGCCTTCCAGGGTAAGGAGGCTTCGCTGGCTTACACGGACGTAAGCACGGGGGAGTTCAGCGTTTACCAACTGAAGGACGCGGCTGCACGCATGAAGGACGAGCTTAACCGCATTGCTCCGCGCGAGATTTTAACAAATGACGAAAGCGTTCTGTCGCCCTATCTGGACCGGCCGATCGCTGTTGCGCAGCTGTCCGTGTCCGCCTTTGAACGGAAGAACGCCGAAAAGCAGGTTTGGGATCATTTTCAGATCCTGTCCGGCGATGCGCTGGGGCTGGAACCGCACGATAAACGCCTGATCTCGGCGGGAGCGCTGCTGGGATACCTGAACGATACGCAAAAAAATTCGCTGTCGCATATCACACAGATTACGCCGTACCAGGGCGGGGAAACCATGTACCTGGATCGTATGACCCGCCGCAACCTGGAACTGACCGAAAACATGCGCAGCGGCGAACGCCGGGGTTCTCTGCTGTGGCTGATGGACCAAACCTCCACCGCCATGGGCGCGCGGATGCTCAAAACCTGGGTGGAAGAACCGCTGACCAGCCTTAAGCGCATCCAAACCCGCCTCAACGCAGTGGAAGCTCTGAAAAACGACTACATGACCGCCGACGAACTGACCGAAACGCTTGGCAGCATTGCGGATTTGGAACGATTGGTGGGCAAGATCAGCTATAACAGTTTAAACGCGAGAGATTGCCTTGCACTGAATCGCTCGCTGGCCGCGGTGGAGCCGATTCGCGCGTTGCTTTCCAGGTTTTCCATACCCGCGATTGCCGCGCTGGCACACACGCTTTCGCCGCTTCGCTCGCTTAGCGAGCTGATTACAAAGGCGATTCATCCGGACGCACCGCCCGTGATCGGTGAGGGCGGCATTATCGCGGACGGTTATAACGCCGAGCTGGACGAATACCGCCAGGCATCCGCCAACGGCAAACAATGGGTGCTGGATCTGGAAACCACCGAACGCCAGGAAACGGGTATCAAGAACCTGAAAATACAGTATAACCGTATTTTTGGCTTCAATATCGAGGTTACCAAGAGTTATCTGGGCAGCGTCCCTCTGCGCTATACCCGCAAACAGACGCTGGCTAACTGCGAGCGCTTCGTTACGCCGGAGCTTGCGGAGATTGAGCGCAAGATTATCGGCGCGGAGCAGTCGGCGCTGTCGCTGGAACTGCGCCTTTTCGAGGGCGTACGGGACGAGATTGCCAAGGAAATTCCGGCCATTCAGCAAAACGCATTAGCGATTAAAACGTTGGACGCGCTGCTTTCGCTGGCTAAAATCGCGCGGGAATACGATTACGTAAAGCCGGAGATGGCCGACGACGGCGTAATCGACATTCGCGCTGGTCGTCATCCGCTGGTGGAACGGATGCAGACGGACACCCCTTTCGTGCCCAATGACGTTTTGCTGGATGGCGATCAAAACCGAATGCTCATCATCACCGGCCCCAACATGGCGGGAAAAAGCACCTATATGCGGCAGGTAGCTCAGATCGTGGTTATGGCGCACATCGGCAGCTTTGTGCCCGCAAAAAGCGCGCACATTTGCCTTTGCGACAGGGTATTCACCCGCATCGGCGCGAGCGACGACCTGGCGGGCGGCCAAAGCACCTTTATGGTGGAAATGAGCGAGACCGCCAATATCCTGCGCAACGCTACTACGAAATCGTTGGTGATACTGGACGAGATCGGCCGCGGCACCAGCACATTTGACGGGCTGAGCATTGCCTGGGCGGTTGTGGAGTATATGGTGGACGTTAAAAAGTGCGGCGCCAAAACGTTGTTCGCCACCCATTACCACGAGCTTAGCGAGCTGGAAGGCCGCTTTGAGGGCGTGAAGAACTATTGCATCACAGTGCTGGAACGCGGCGAGGATGTGATTTTTTTACGTAAGATTCAACCGGGCGGTGCGGATAAAAGCTATGGCGTGCATGTGGCGAGGCTCGCGGGTATACCCGCGTCGGTAGTGGCTCGCGCGCACGAGATACAGGCGCGCCTTGAGGTTAGCGATATCAACCAGGAAACCATCGGCCAGAATATTCTGGAAAAGAAAAAGAAGGCCAACCGGCAAACCGACCTGTTCCACCTGGACCAGGACAAGCTGGTGGAAGAACTGAAAAATATGGATGTATTGTCCATTACGCCGATGGACGCGCTCAACGCACTGTTCCGCCTGCGCGAAAAGGCGCGGCGGCTGTAAAGCGCAGCAAAGGAGCGAACCATGGAATACCGGCCCATTGCGAAATTATCGGACGAGGTCATCGGCAGAATCGCCGCCGGCGAGGTGGTGGAACGCCCCGCAGCCGCGGTGAAAGAACTGGTGGAAAACAGTATCGACGCGGGTGCGACCGCCGTTACGGTAGAGCTTACGGACGGGGGACTTACCTCCATACGGGTAAGCGATAACGGCAGGGGGATTCCCGCGCAGCAAATACGCATGGCGTTTGAACGCCACGCGACCAGCAAGCTCATTAAAGCCGAAGAACTGCACGATATCCACACGCTGGGTTTTCGCGGCGAGGCGCTGGCGAGCATTGCAGCGGTTTCCAAAGTGACCTGCGTAAGCCGAACGGCCAACGCCGAATACGGCGTGAAGGCGCAAGTGGATGCGGGCGGTTTTATAAACGTGGAGGAAACTGCCAGCCCTGTGGGCACCAGCGTAACGGTAAAAGAGCTGTTTTTTAACGCGCCGGTGCGGCTGAAATTCCTTAAAAAACCGGCGACGGAAGCCGCTTATGTGTCCGATTTTATCATGCGGTTAATCTTAAGCCGCCCGGACGTTGCTTTTCGCTTTGTAAGCCAGGGAAAGACCGTGTATCGAAGCGCGGGGGACGGCACGCTGGAATCCGCCCTGTATTGCGTATACGGGCGGGAGGCGCTTCGCGCCATGCGCCTGGTGAAAGGTACCGAAGCAGGGGTACTGGCGGAGGGCTACGTGGGTGTGGGGGAACTGGCACGCGGAAACCGGCAGCAGCAGAGTTTCTTTATCAACGGCCGGTATTTTCGGGATGAGCAACTTAGCAAAGCGCTGGAAAGCGCCTGCGCGGGTTTCGTAATGGTGGGGCGTTATCCCGTGTGCGCACTGTCTCTGCAAATGCCGTACCGGCTGGTGGACGTGAACGTTCATCCCAACAAGCTGGAAGTCCGTTTTCAAAATCCGGAAGCGGTTGCTGTGGCTGTGGAAACCCTTACGCGAAACGCGCTCAGTGGAGTTACGATACAAAACGCGCTGGCGGGTGAACCGCAAACCGACGACGAGAAACTCGAACCGGCTGTGGAGGTTGTGGAACTACAGATCGAACCGAAGGCAGACGAAGCTTCGTCGCCGGTTGCTCCTCTAAATTTGCTGCCGCAAACGTCACCTTCGCTTCAGGAGCCGGTTTCCTTTGCAATAAACGACAGCGAAGCGCTGCTTTTACCGCAGCAGCGTGGATGGCTTAAAGAAGGCGCGGACGACGTTTCGGAGGAGCGCGAAGCGTCGTCGGATAATGTGGATTATGAAGCAAGCCCGGATGAAACGGATGCAAGCGAGCCGTTATTGCCGGATGCGGCGAAGCATCATAACGATAGGTTGGACGAGCAGCAGAACTTTATTCCGCAGCAGGGAGCACCTCCGCTTCGCTATATTGGCGCGGCGTTTAAAACCTACCTGTTGTTTGAAGCGGGCGAGCGGTTATTGCTGGTGGATCAGCACGCCGCGCATGAGCGCGTATTGTTTGATCGCTTCATGCTGCGTTATCAGGGCCACAGGCAGTCGCAGCGGCTGCTTTCACCCCAGATGGTACGCCTGACCGCGCGGGATGTGGCAACGCTTACGGAGATGAATGCAGAGCTTCAGGAAGCGGGCTTCGACGTGGAAGCGTTTGACGAAAGCACGGTTGCCGTACGTGCCATTCCCGTGATATTGGGGCAAAACGAACCCGTACGCGAGCTGCTTTTAGACATGCTGGACGAAACCCTGAACCATAAAAACAGGGCTGTGTACGACCGCCTGCGCAGGCGCGTGACACAACTTGCCTGCAAGCACGCCATCAAAGGCGGCGACGAGCTTTCGCAGGAGGATGTGCAGGGGTTGCTTAACCAGATGCTGCTCACAAATGTGCAGCCTACCTGCCCGCACGGACGGCCGATTGTGGTTGAGCTGGATCGGCGTGAACTGGAAAAGCGCTTTAAGCGTATACCGTAAAGAGAGTTACCAATGGATAAAACGCCTGTTCTTTGTGTAGTCGGCCCCACCGCCAGCGGGAAAACCGCGCTGGCGGTTCGTTTGGCGCAAACACTTAACGCCGAGATCGTCAATATGGACAGCATGCAGGTTTACCGTCGTATGAACATCGGCACCGCCAAACCAACTGCCGAAGAGCGCGGGGGAATACCGCATCACCTGCTGGATATCGCGGAACCGACCGAGTCGTTTTCTGTAGCACAGTATGCCTGCGCTGCCGAAACGTGCCTCACGCAGATTTACACCCGCGGAAAACTGCCCATATTGGCTGGCGGCACCGGCTTTTACCTGCGCGCGCTGGCCGACGGCCTGGCTTTGGGCGGCATACCGAGCGATCCGCAGTTGAGAGAGAGCTTGAAAAGGAACGCGGCGGACGAGGACGGCAAACGTAAGCTCTACGAGCGGCTAACCGTTTTGGATCCGCAAATGGCGGCGAAACTGCACCCAAACGATGTTACCCGCGTATCCCGCGCTGTGGAGGTATGCCTGCTCACCGGCAAGCTCTTTTCCCGCCAGGAAAACCAAACGGTGGAGCGGCCTTTTCGTTTCTGCATCCTTGGCGCTACCTTGGAACGCGCCCAACTGTACCAACGGGCGGAAGAACGAGTGGACAGTATGATGGCGCGCGGGTTGCTTGGCGAGGTCGCCACGCTTCTTAACGAAGGCGTACCGCCTGAAGCGCAGGCCATGCAGGGTATCGGTTATAAGGAGCTTGTGCCCGTGCTGCTTGGCGGCGCGCCGCTTGATGAGGCTATTACGCTGATTAAACGCAATACCCGCCGTTACGCAAAGCGCCAATGGACCTGGTTCAACGCGGAAAAACGGACGCAGTGGCTGGATATGGCTCAGGAAAGCAGCACGGAAAGCGCGCTGAAAATCGGCGAGAGGTTTTGGAAAGAAGGACAAGCATGAACATTCATGAAAGGGTGGAAGCCGCGGAAGAAAGCAGCGCGGATGCTTATAAATAGATTGATCACATCGCGCTGGTGAACACCGCACGTGTACTGGATGCGTTTCAAAAGCACGAAGTG
>JADGQP010000010.1 GCA_017881705.1 Christensenellaceae bacterium | reverse complement strand
GCTGCGTGATCTCGCGCTTGCCCAGGGCGTGCGCGGGATCGACCGCGTGGTTCCCTTGGGCCATACGCTGGATTTTTCCCTCGTCTGGGACGGGTACGACCTGATTGCCACTCTGTCGCGCCGCATCGCCGCGGCGTAACACAAACCGCCGCATTTAACCGGCTAAGAGGTGTACTATGCCAAAGACTTTACTTTCCTTCGTGGTTCCCTGCTACCGCAGTGCGGACACCATCGGCGCCGTGGTGGCGGAAATCGTCAGTACAGTGGAGAAGCGCGCATCGGAATTCGAGTACGAAATCGTGCTTGTTAACGACGGCAGCCCCGACAATGTCTCTCAGGTGATCGCGGGCCTGTGCGAGCGGTACCCGCAGATCGTGTTTGTCAACTTGAGCCGCAATTTCGGCCAGCACAGCGCGCTGATGGCCGGTTTCTCCCGCGTGCGGGGCGATATCGTAATCTGCCTGGACGACGACGGCCAAACCCCCGCCGACGAGTGTTTCAAGCTCGTGGATAAAGTGCTGGAAGGCTACGATATCGTATACGCGGAATACCCCAAACGTAGGCAGAACGCTCTTCGCAACCTTGGCAGCCGCTTCAACGCCGCCTGCAACCATTTTTTCTTCGCCCAGCCGCGCGGTTTGAAGGCCAACAGCTATTTTGCCTGCCAGCGCTTCGTGGTGGATTCCGCCCTGCAGTATCCCAACCCTTTTCCCTACATTACCGGCCTGCTTTTTCAAAGCGTAAGCCGCTACTGTAATGTCCCGGTCACACACCGGCCGCGGTTGCAGGGCCGCAGCGGCTATACGCTGCGCAAGCTGATATCGCTTTGGACCAACGGGGTTACGGCGTTTTCCATCAAGCCCCTGCGCTTTGCCAATTACCTGGGCTGGATTACCGCGGTGGCAGGCTTCGTGTTCGCCATCGTCACGGTGGTTCGTAAAATCATAAACCCAGCCATTGAATCCGGCTGGTCGTCCACCATCGCGGTCATGCTGGTACTGGGCGGCATAATCATCGCGCTGATCGGCATCGTGGGCGAGTACATCGGGCGTATCTACCTGAGCATTAACCGTTGTCCGCAGTATGTGGTGCGAAACGTGATTGATCGCCGCGGCGTTGGCGAGCGAAAGGACGACGCGCAATGAAAACCGTTCACGCCGAGTTTGAAAAAAACAACCTGAACGTGAACGCCTACGAAATACGCCCCGATCCGGACGATACTGTTACGGATTACGAACGCGAGGAACGGCGGCTGGTTGGGCTGGGCGCGCAGTACCTGGTGGTGAAAACGCCGGTCAATAGCGCCGATTGGCTGTTCGGCTTGCCCAATCTCGGCTACACGTTCGTGGAAACGGTTTTTCACGTAACGCTCAAGGCTAGCGATTACCATATGCCGGACGACGTGGCGCGCTTCGACCGCGGGCTGAACGTTACGGAATGTACGCAAGCCACCCAGCGCGAGCAGGTGAACGAACAGGTACGCCGCGGCGGCGTGTTTAAAAGCGACCGCGTGTCCATCGACCCCGCTTTCACCCTGGCGCAGTCCGGCAACCGTTACGCCAACTGGCTGCGGCAGCTGGCTGAAAACGGCGGCAAGCTCTACGAAGTATACGGCAGCGGGCGCGCCTTCGGTTTTTTTGTGATAAAGCGTGTGGACGATCGCACCGTGGACCCGGTGCTGATGGGCCTGTACGATGAGGAACGCGACCGCGGCATGGGTGCGCTGCTGCACAAGAAAACGTTGGATACCTGCTTTACCTGGCCGTGCGAACGGCTCGCCTCCACCATCGTGAGCAACAACTTCAAGGTGCTGCGCGTGTATGTAAACGCGGGCGCTGCGATTACCGATACGGAATATACCTACGTTAAGCACCTGTAATACTCATTCAAATGATGAATGCGGAAGGGCTTGCGTGGGATTTTGCACTAATGCGCGGAGAGGAATTGAAGGCGTAGCGATGACTACGTCGAGATTTCCGGGCAAAGCCATAGTACAAAATAACCGCAAGACCAATGCACTTCATATTTTGAATGAGTATACGGCACGGCAAGGAGTTGGGCGGCATGACACCCGAAAACAATACGGCCGGGAACCTTCCGGTTCAGGCGCGAGGGTCGCGCGTTCCCACGAAGGATTTTTTACTTTTACACGTAACGTTATTCCTGTACGCGGTTGCCAGCGTTTTCGCCAAGGCGGCGGGGCGCAACCTGGCCATACGCGACCTGTCCCCCACGCTGATCTTTCTGGTGCTGGAAACGCTTACCCTGGGCGGCTATGCCGTGCTCTGGCAGCAAACGCTCAAACGGATGCCGCTCACCTTCGCCTATAGCAACAAGGCGGTTTGCACCCTATGGACCTGTTTGTTCGGATTGATCTTTTTTGGCGAAAGCCTTACGCTTGGCAAGGCCCTGGGCATCGTGGTGGTGCTGGCGGGCGTGTGGCTGGTGGTGAGCGAGCATGAATAGCGGCGCGATTATCTACCTGTTCACTCCGTTGGTTTCGGCTGCGTCCCAGCTGATGCTTAAAAAGGCGGCGGACAACCCGAAATATTCGGGCGTACGGCTATACTTTAACCCCCTGGTGATTTTCGCTTACGTGTTGTTTTTCGGCTGCATGGCGCTCAACGTGGTCGCGCTGCAAACCCTAGACCTTTCCGTGGCGGGTGTGCTGGAAGCCAGCGGGTTCCTGTACGTGATGGTGCTGGGCGCGCTGTTCCTGAAGGAAAAATTCACCGCGAAAAAGCTGGCCGGCAACGCGCTGATCATCGCCGGTATCGCAATGACCCTGTTTATAAAGTAAGGGAGCGGACGAACCATGAACCACCTGGGCACCCAAACGCTGACCACGGAGCGCCTGATTTTACGCCCCTTCACGCTTGCGGACGCACCGGTGATGTTTCGCAACTGGGCAAGCGACCCGGAAGTGACGAAATATCTCACCTGGCCCGCGCACCCGGATGTGGAAACCTCCGAAAAGGTGACCGCGGAATGGGTTGCGCTGTACCGCGAGCCGGATTTTTACCAGTGGGCCATCGTGCCCAAGGCCGTCGGCGAACCCATCGGCAGTATCGCGGCCGTGAAAGTGGATGAGAACGTGCAATCCGTACATATCGGCTACTGCATCGGCAGGCGATGGTGGCATCAGGGCTATACCAGCGAGGTGCTAAGCGAAATGCTGCGGTTTTTCTTTGAGGATGTGGGCGTAAACCGCGTGGATTCCCGCCACGATCCCAACAACCCCAACTCCGGCCGGGTCATGGCCCATTGCGGCATGATTAAAGAGGGCACCATGCGCCAGGCCGACCGCAACAACCAGGGTCTTTGCGATTATACCCTGTACGGCATTCTTGCAAAGGATTATTTCAACCGCTAATCCGCCCCGTTTTCGAGGCTTTCGGAGCGCAATGCTCCGGCCAGATCAAAGGAGGAACCCACCATGCAGACCCAACCCACCGTGGAACACAAGCCCGTTATCTTTTCCGGCATCCAACCTTCAGGCATGCTCACGCTTGGCAACTATATCGGCGCACTCCGCAATTTTAAACTGCTGGAGGACGATTACGACTGCGTTTACTGCGTGGTAGATCTGCACACCCTCACCGTGCGGCAGGAAGCGGCGCAGCTTCGCAGGCGCTGCCTGGAAATCGCGGCCATCTATATGGCCGTGGGTCTGGATCCGGACAAGAGCCTGATTTTCTGCCAGAGCCACGTAAGCGCGCATGCGGAGCTGTCGTGGATTTTAAGCAAATATACCTACTTGGGCGAACTGCAGCGCATGACCCAGTATAAGGACAAGTGTGCCAAGCACGCCGATAACATCAACGCGGGTCTCCTCACCTACCCCGTGCTGATGGCCGCGGACATTCTGTTGTACCAGACCCATCTGGTCCCCATCGGCGCGGATCAGAAGCAGCATTTGGAAATCACGCGCGATATCGCCCAGCGTTTCAACGCCCTGTACGGCGACGTGTTCACCATTCCGGACGCGTACATCGGCAAGGTGGGCAGCCGGGTGATGAGCCTGCAGGAACCTGCGCGCAAAATGAGCAAATCCGACCCCGAGGAAACCTATGTCGGCATTTTAGACAAGCCGGAGGACATCCGCCGCAAGCTGAAACGCGCCGTTACGGACAGCGACGGCGATATCCGCTTCGATCCGGAAAATAAACCTGGCGTGAGCAACCTGCTTTCTATCCTTTCCGTGCTCACCGGCGACTCGATGGACAAGCTGGTGAACGAACTGTCCGGCAAGGGCTACGGCGAACTAAAAACCCGTACGGCCGAGTGCGTTATTGAAGCGCTCGCGCCTATCCAGGCCGAGTATGCCCGCATCATGGCCGATAAAGCCACCCTGCAGGCCATACTGGATCGCAACGCGGAACGCGCTTCGGTTCGCGCCAACCGAACGCTTGACAAGGTAAAGCATAAAGTCGGCCTCGCCCCGCACGGCAAGGCGTAACCCTCCCCCTCCTCCCTGACCGCTGTAAAGGAGTATTTTATGAACGACAACCACCAATACGACGCAATTATCATCGGCGCGGGGCCCGCGGGCATCTTTACCGCGCTGGAATTGACCGAGCGCAAGCCGGACAGCCGCGTACTGATCGTGGATACGGGGCGGCAGATCAAGTACCGCGCGTGTCCCGCTCGCATCAACGGCCAATGCGCCCATTGCGACCCCTGCGCCATCGTGCACGGCTGGGCCGGAGCGGGTGCGTTCAGCGACGGGAAACTGAGCCTGTCCGACGATGTCGGCGGGCAGATCAGCGAATACATGGGCCACAAGCGCGCTATGGAGTACATCAAGCGCGCGGACGATATTTACCTGCGTTTCGGCGCAAGCCCCACCGTGCACGGCAGCGACGACCGCCGCGTGGAGGAGATCGCCTACCAGGCCAGCCGTTACAACATCCGCCTCATCCCCTGCCCCGTCCGTCACCTGGGCACGGAAAACGCCGGGCCGGTGCTGGGCGCGATGCATGACCATCTGGTGGAAAAAACGAACACCACCTTTATGGAGCTGACCACCGCGCAGGAAATTCTGGTGGAAAACGGGCAGGTTACAGGCGCGCGTATCCAGCCCAGAAACGGCGAAGCCTTCGTGGCCAACGCACCGTACGTAATCGCCGCCCCCGGGCGCGGCGGCGCGCAATGGCTTTCCGAAACCGTCGGCAGGCTGGGCCTGCGCACCAAAAACAACGAGGTGGATATCGGCGTTCGCGTGGAAGTGCCCAACTCCATTATGGACGCGCTGACCACCGACTTGTACGAAGCCAAGCTGGTGTATTTCAGCGACACCTATGAAAATAAAGTGCGCACCTTCTGCATGAATCCGGGCGGCGAGGTGAGCCAGGAGCATTACGAGGGCGGCATCGCCGTGGTAAACGGCCACAGCTACGAGGATCCCGCCAGGCGCACGGGCAACACCAACTTTGCGCTTTTGGTAAGCACCTCGTTTACCGAGCCATTCAACCAGCCGATCGAATACGGCCGTTATATCGCGCAGTTGGGCAACATGCTCACCGGCGGACCTATTATGGTGCAGCGTTTGGGCGATCTGCTCAAGGGCCGCCGCACCGACGCGAGCAGGCTAAAAAAATCCACCACAGTCCCCACGCTGTCCACCGCCGTGCCGGGGGACCTGAGCTTTGTGCTGCCTGCCAGGCACCTAACCAGCATTATCGAGGCGCTGCGCGCGTTCGATCACCTCGCTCCGGGCCTGTACAGCCAAAACACCCTGCTTTACGGGGTAGAAGTGAAATTCTACTCCAGCAAGGTGCTGGTGGGCAATAATTTTGAAACGGAGATCAAGGGCCTGTATACCATCGGCGACGGCGCGGGCATCACCCGCGGGCTCATGCAGGCCAGCGTAACCGGCATGGCCGTAGCGGACGACATCGTAAGCAAAATCTGACGCGCTTACTGTAAAAAATCCGCGATCGCGTTGCGGTTGCGTTCCAAATCAGGTGCCAGCACGTCCATCCCCGCGATCGTCTGCGCCCGGTAACCGCCGTCCACCGGCACGGTGAGGCTGTCCCAGCTAAGCCCGTTCAGGCTCATCGCCG